>JBPCWT010000162.1:0-14525 GCA_051009255.1 Ruegeria sp.
ATCAAGGCAGAGGCGGGCCTAAAACAAATGATTCTGGCGGAAACGGCGGCCTATTCGTATTTGTCCCATGATTTCCCGAGAATGCTTTCCCATGGTTTCCCGTATGGCAGCCGTGCCTATGAATTACGCATTCCGAGCACGCACGAATATAGGACGATCCGCTCAAATAATTGGCAAGATCGGCGTTGGCGACGCAGGTGCGGTACCAGAGCGCGGCTGTGAACCCCGCACTTTAGATATATTTTAAAGGCCTATTTGAAATTTCCCAAACAATCTATGCGCTTGCTGCATAGCAGCATTGATCATATGAGCTATTGTGCACATGCAGCATTTACCTATTTTGAACCTCAAGCAGACGCCGCAATGGAGCGGCAGCAAGGCAAATACAGGTTATCGACATGGCTGTTACTACTACAAACACAGCGCCTAAAGGCACACACATCATTGGTCTCTCTTCGTTGATCGAGGCTGCAAAGATTCGCTTTGTGCGTCATCGCATGTATCGGCAGACCGTGAACGAGCTGTCGGCCTTGTCGGGCCGCGAACTGGCCGATCTGGGCCTGCATCGTTCGATGATCCGCCGTGTTGCCATGCAGGCAGCGCAGGAATACGTGGCGCAGTAAGCGCCTGAAAAGACAACGGGATCAGGCTCTCTCCTCCCTTGAGCCTGTATTTCAGCGGCGGCATCTCTCCTCCTCCCTGATGTCGTCGCAACTTATACCGGCCCTGATAGCCGGATGCTGATACACCGGGTCTTCCTCCCATTACCCGGTGTTGCAAGCGCGCGGCGACGCCTTCCTCCTCCCCGGCGTCGCCGTGTCCTCATACCGGGAAAAAACCCGGGTTCGGATACATCGGGGCTCTCCTCCTCCCTGTCCTGGTGTTGAAAAGAACGGCGGTTCCCTCTCCTCCTCCCTGGGAACCGCCGTTTTTGTTTTTTCGCGGGACACTGTAGAATGAGCCCCTGAAACCATGCCGGGGAGGTTCCGATGCCCGCCTATTTCATTGCCCAGATCGACATCCACGACCCGGATGGTTACCAGGGATACCTGGAAGGGTTCCTGCCGATCTTTGATCGTCACGGCGGTCGTTTGCTGACGATATCCTCGAAGCCCGTCGAAGTGATCGAAGGTGAGTGGCCCAAAGGCGGCATTGTATTGATGGAGTTTCCCAGCATGGCGGCAGCGCGCGCGTGGAAGGACGACCCGGACTATGTTGAGCTGTCGAAGATCAGGAAAAAGACTGCAACGGCAAATCTGGTGCTTGTCGACGGTCTTTGATCGGTCAGAACGGTACGTCGTCCTTTGCTGACAGGAAACGGGACACAACCTTTTTGGTGCCTGCCTTGTCAAAGTCCACTTCGACCTTGTCACCCTCGATCCCGATCACGGCACCATATCCAAATTTCTGGTGAAACACGCGGTCGCCCAGCGTAAAGCTGGCAACGGCGGTTGCGTCGATCACGGTTGTTCGGCTTTCACGGGGTTGCGACATGCCATACTGACCCTGCCGTGCCTGCATGCGTTTCCAGCCCGGAGAGTTGTAAACATTCGCCTCGGCCGCGCGGGTTTCGATGCCTGCCGCGCTGTGACCGCCGCCATACAGGCCCGGAGGCGTCAGAACCTCGACGTGGTCTTCGGGAAGTTCGTCGATAAAGCGGGACGGCATTGAATTCTGCCATTGGCCGAACACGCGCCGGTTGGCGGCAAACGAGATGGTGCAGATCTCTTCGGCGCGGGTGATGCCGACATAAGCCAGACGCCGTTCTTCTTCGAGGCCTTTCAGGCCGGTCTCGTCCATTGATCGTTGCGAGGGGAAAAGACCGTCTTCCCAACCCGGCAGGAAAATGGCGGGAAACTCTAACCCCTTGGCGGCGTGCAGCGTCATGATAGAAACCTTGGCCCCGCTGGAATCCTGTTCGTTGTCCATGACCAGGCTGACATGTTCCAGAAACCCTTGCAGATTTTCGAAATTGTCCAGTTGGTTGACCAGTTCCTTGAGGTTTTCCAGACGTCCCGGTGCCTCGGGCGTCTTGTCGTTCTGCCAGTGCGCGGTATAGCCGGATTCGTCGAGGATAATCTGCGCCAGCTCGATATGCGACAGTTCCGGTTCGCCATAGCGTGCGGGGGCCGTACCATCGTCGATCACTGAATCGTCGTCAATTTCAATGCGGGGGCCGCGCGTCATCGCGTTCCAGCGGCCAAGGCCATTTATCAACTCTCGCAAGGCGTTGCCGCCCTTGCCCTTGATCAAGCCCTGATCGACCGCGATCCGGGCACCATCCACCAATGGTACGCCGTTTTGACGGGCCGTCATCTGGATTGTCTGCTGCGCCTTGTCGCCAAGTCCCCGTTTGGGGGTGTTCACGATCCGCTCGAACGCGAGATCGTCGTCGGGGCTGACCACGAGCCGGAAATAGGCCATGGCATCGCGGATCTCCATCCGTTCGTAGAATCGCGGGCCGCCGATCACCTTGTAAGGCAGGCCGATGGTCAAAAACCGGTCTTCAAACGCGCGCATCTGGTGGCTGGCGCGAACAAGGATGGCGATTTCGTTGTATGAATATCGGTCAATTGGACTAGCAAGAATCGACTTATACATGTTCGAAGACTTCGAATCATCCTTCAGAAGCCGTTTCAGGAGATTTTGAACCTTGTAGTCAGTGTAGGCCGCGCCTGATTCGAATGATTGTCGAACGAATTCCTGTCTTGTCAGCCTGCCCAGCCCCGCCTTTGCCCGTCGATCCAATTCTTGTTGAAAAGTTATTGAGCGCGGATTGTATCTGTTTTTTGCTTCAGGTGCCCGACCACTGAACAGGTCCTCAATTATTTCACCAATTTCTCGCGCTTCTTCTTCACCGTCCCAATTGCCTCTAAGCTTGACTTTCTGGCCAGTTTTCGCAGCCGTCCATAGTTCTTTGCCCAGGCGACTTTCGTTGCCGCGAATGACGTTCGACGCGGCGGCAAGGATATGCGGTGTCGAGCGGTAGTTTTGTTCAAGCCGTACAACGAAGGCACCGGGAAAATCCTTTTCGAACCGCAGGATGTTGCCCACCTCGGCGCCGCGCCAGCCATAGATCGACTGATCGTCATCGCCCACACAGCAGATGTTTTTATGCCCGCCCGCCAGCAATCGCAGCCAGAGGTATTGGGCGACGTTGGTATCCTGATACTCGTCCACCAGTATGTAGCGGAACCAGCGCTGATATTGTTCCAGCACATCCGCGTGGGTCTGGAAGATCGTGACCATGTGCAACAGCAGGTCACCAAAATCCACCGCGTTCAACTCTCGCAGGCGGGTCTGGTACTGGGCGTAAAGTTCGACACCCTTGTTGTTAAATGCACCGGCGTCCGCTGCTGGCACTTTGTCTGGCGTTAGTGCGCGGTTTTTCCAGTCGTCTATAATGCCCGCCAGCATACGCGCGGGCCAACGTTTGTCGTCGATATTGGCGGCCTGAACCAGTTGTTTGAGCAGGCGCAGCTGGTCGTCGCTGTCCAGAATGGTGAAGTTCGATTTCAGATTTGCCAGTTCCGCGTGCCGGCGCAGCAGCTTGACACAGATCGCGTGGAAGGTGCCCAGCCAAGGCATCCCCTCGGCAAGTTGTCCCAGCAGACGGCCTACGCGCTCTTTCATTTCGCGTGCGGCCTTGTTGGTGAAGGTCACCGCCAGAATCTCGTTCGGGCGGGCGCGTCCGGTGTTCAGCAAATGCGCAATTCGGGTGGTCAGCGCCTTTGTCTTGCCTGTTCCCGCACCGGCCAGCATCAGCACAGGACCGTCCAACCGTTCAACCGCGTCGCGCTGCGCCGGATTGAGGTCTTGCAGATACGGCGTCTGTGGTCGCGCCATGGCCCGTGCCGACAGCGATGCGCCTTCGAAGGCGTCTGTTTCGTCAAAACTGCTCATGCGCACAAACTACGCGGGTTGGGCACGAAGGGAAAGGGTTTGTTCACGGCTTGTTCGCACAGTTTTTGAATATTTATCGCGACCCATAACAGGCACCTGAACAGGCTGCCATCCACCTGAAACCCTTGCCGAATCGTGCGGCAGGGTCGATCAATGCCCATGGACCTGCACAGCACATATCCCGGAATAGAGGACCTGAAACGGCGCGCGAAACGGCGTTTGCCGCATTTCGTCTGGGAATACGTGGACAGTGGCACAGGTGCGGAAACGGCAAGGCAACGGAATCGGCTGGCACTGGACAACGTGGGGTTTTTGCCCTCGATCCTGCATGGTCCGCTGGAGTTTGACACAAGCACGCAGTTTCTGGGCCAGAGATATGCCCTGCCCTTTGGTGTTGCGCCGATTGGAATGTCCGGGCTGGTCTGGCCCGATGCCGAAGGCCATCTGGCACGGGCGGCGGCTGCGGCCGGGATACCCTATACGCTGTCGACCGTTGCCAGCCAGAGCCCGGAAGACCTGACAGGACAGATCGGCGACAATGCCTGGTTCCAGCTGTATCCGCCAAAGGATCCGGACATTCGCGCCGATATCCTGAACCGCGCCAAGACGGCGGGGTTTTCGGCGTTGGTTCTGACGGTGGATGTACCCGTCGCGTCGCGGCGGGAACGGCAGACCCGCTCGGGGCTGACCCATCCGCCCCAGTTGACGCCGCGCCTGCTGGCGCAGATCGCAAGGGCACCGGCCTGGGCCATGGGTATGCTGCGAAACGGGGTGCCGCAAATGCGGACACTGAACAAATACATCGATGGCACGGAAAACCTGCCGCCAACCGCGCATATCGGGTATCTGCTGCGGACGTCGCCGGGCATGGATTACGTCAAGTGGTTGCGGGACAACTGGGACGGTCCTTTTATCATCAAGGGCGTGATGCGCCCCGATGATGCAGAACGGCTGCAACAGGCGGGTATCGACGCGGTGTGGGTGTCCAACCATGGGGGCCGACAGTTTGACGGGGCACCGGCCAGTTTCGACGCATTGCCCGCAATCCGCGCGGCAACCGATCTGCCGCTGATATTCGACAGCGGGATCGAAGGCGGGTTGGATGTTCTGCGCGCCAAAGCCATCGGCGCGGATTTCGTCATGCTGGGTCGTGCGTTTCTGTATGGGCTTGCTGCATTGGGTGCGCGTGGACCTGCCCATGTGATAGATATCCTACGGCAGGACATGCAGGCGAATATGGGTCAGATGGGGGCCGCAACGCTTGCGCAGCTACCCCCGGCAATACCAGCCATTGATGCTGCAGCGCGGCGACGCTAAAAGGAAAGCGGCGTTTGCGAGCGATAACATGCCGGTTCTACCCAGAACTACAGATATACCTGCGCGTAATGTCCGCCTATTAACACGGCCACACCTTAAAGTCCGGGACCTGCCATGACCGATTTCAAGAAAATCCTGATCGCGAACCGCGGTGAAATTGCCATCCGCGTGATGCGGGCCGCCAACGAAATGGGAAAGCGAACAGTTGCCGTCTTTGCCGAAGAGGACAAACTGGGCCTGCATCGTTTCAAGGCGGACGAGGCGTATCGTATCGGCGAGGGGACGGGGCCGGTCGCCGCGTATCTGTCGATTGACGAGATAATACGCGTTGCCAAGGAATGTGGCGCGGACGCGATTCATCCCGGTTATGGGCTGCTGTCCGAAAACCCGGATTTCGTGGATGCCTGCCTGCAGAACGGCATCACTTTTATTGGCCCCAAGGCCGAAACCATGCGTGCCCTTGGCGACAAGGCCAGCGCGCGACGGGTTGCAATCAAAGCTGGGGTTCCGGTGATACCAGCGACCGAAGTGCTGGGCGACGATATGGACGCCATCCGCGCCGAGGCTGCGGAAATCGGATATCCATTGATGCTCAAGGCGTCGTGGGGCGGTGGCGGGCGTGGGATGCGCCCGATCGAGTCCGAAGACGAGTTGGAAGAAAAGGTGCTGGAAGGTCGACGCGAGGCCGAGGCCGCTTTCGGAAACGGCGAAGGTTATCTGGAAAAGATGATCATCCGCGCGCGCCATGTCGAGGTTCAGATACTGGGCGACAAGCACGGCGAGATTTACCATTTGTACGAGCGCGACTGTTCGGTCCAGCGTCGGAATCAAAAGGTCGTGGAACGCGCCCCTGCCCCGTATCTGACCGATGAACAACGTGCCGAGATATGCGAGCTTGGCCGCAAGATATGCGCGCATGTGAATTACGAGTGCGCAGGCACTGTCGAGTTTCTTATGGATATGGAAACCGGCAAGTTCTATTTCATCGAGGTCAATCCGCGCGTTCAGGTGGAGCACACCGTTACCGAAGAAGTCACCGGCATCGACATTGTACAGGCGCAAATCCTGATTGCCGAGGGCAAGCCGCTGGCGCAGGCAACCGGCGCACCCAGCCAGTCAGACGTTCGGTTGAATGGTCATGCCCTGCAAACCCGGATCACGACTGAAGACCCGCAAAACAACTTTATCCCCGACTATGGCCGTATCACCGCCTATCGTTCGGCCACAGGCATGGGTATTCGTCTGGACGGCGGCACCGCCTATGCCGGTGGGGTGATTACGCGGTACTACGACTCGTTACTGACCAAGGTGACCGCATGGGCGCAGACGCCCGACGCGGCGATTGCCCGAATGGACCGGGCGCTGCGCGAATTCCGTATTCGCGGTGTCAGCACCAATATCGATTTTGTCATCAACCTGCTGAAGCATCCGACATTCCTGTCGAACGAATACACGACCAAGTTCATCGACACGACGCCGGACTTGTTCGCATTCAAGCGTCGTCGTGACCGGGGCACGAAGGTTCTGACTTATATCGCGGACATTACCGTGAACGGGCACCCGGAAACCAAGGACCGCCCGACGCCCCGTGCCGATCTGAAAGAGGCCAGACCGCCCGCGCCCAAGGCGGAACCAATGATGGGCACCCGCAACCTGTTGGAACAAAAAGGCCCGCAAGCCGTTGCCGACTGGATGAAGGCCCAGCGGCACCTGCTGATCACCGACACCACCATGCGCGACGGGCATCAGTCATTGCTGGCAACCCGGATGCGATCGATCGACATGATCAAGGTTGCCCCGACCTATGCCGCCAATCTGCCGCAGCTGTTTTCGGTCGAGTGCTGGGGGGGTGCGACCTTTGACGTGGCCTATCGGTTCCTGCAGGAATGCCCGTGGCAACGCCTGCGCGATCTGCGCGAAACGATGCCGAACCTGATGACGCAGATGTTGCTGCGCGGGGCAAACGGCGTTGGCTACACCAATTACCCGGATAACGTTGTACGGGAATTCGTGCGGCAAGCGTCGGAAAACATTGATGTGTTCCGCGTGTTCGACTCGCTCAACTGGGTCGAGAACATGCGCGTGGCGATGGATGCGGTGGTCGAGAACAACAAGATTTGCGAAGGCACTGTTTGTTACACCGGCGAAATCCTTGACCCGGATCGGGCCAAGTATGACCTGAAATACTATGTCGGCATGGCAAAAGAGCTGCGTGATGCAGGGGCGCATGTTCTGGGCCTAAAGGACATGGCCGGTCTGCTGAAGCCCGCGTCGGCCCGTATCCTGATCCGCGCGTTGAAGGAAGAGGTTGGCCTGCCAATCCATTTCCACACCCACGACACAGCGGGCATTGCCAGCGCGACCATATTGGCTGCGTCCGAGGCCGGTGTTGATGCTGTGGATTGCGCGATGGACAGTTTCTCGGGCAACACCAGCCAGGCCACGCTGGGAACGGTGGTCGAGGCGTTGCGCCATGCGGATCGCGATACCGGGCTGGATATCAAGGCCATCCGTGAGATCAGCGATTACTTTGAGACTGTGCGCGGCCATTACGCGGCCTTTGAATCCGGCCTGCAGGCACCGGCATCCGAAGTGTACCTGCATGAAATGCCCGGTGGTCAGTTCACCAACCTCAAGGCGCAGGCACGGTCGCTGGGGCTGGAAGAACGCTGGCACGAAGTGGCGCAGATGTATGCGGATGTGAACCAGATGTTCGGGGATATCGTGAAGGTCACGCCGTCATCAAAGGTTGTCGGCGACATGGCGTTGATGATGGTCAGTCAAAACATGACGCGCGCGCAGGTCGAAGACCCGTCAACCGACGTGGCGTTCCCGGATTCGGTGGTCGATATGATGCGCGGCAATCTGGGCCAACCGCCGGGTGGGTTCCCCGACACGATCATCAACAAGGTTCTGAAAGGCGAAGTGCCCAATACCGAACGACCCGGCAAAAGTGTCGACGCCGTCGATCTGGAGGCCACGCGCGCCGACCTGTCCAAGCAACTGGAAGGTATGGAGGTCGATGACGAGGACCTGAACGGTTATCTGATGTATCCAAAGGTGTTTCTGGATTACATGGGCCGCCACCGGATTTATGGCCCTGTACGCACGCTGCCGACGCGGACATTTTTCTATGGCATGGAACCGGGCGAAGAAATCACCGCCGAGATTGATCCGGGCAAAACGCTGGAAATCCGTTGTCAGGCCATTGGCGAGACCGATGAAAAGGGCGAGGTCAAAGTGTTCTTTGAACTTAACGGCCAGCCCCGCGTGATCCGGGTGCCAAACCGCATGGTGACATCTTCGACAATATCGCGGCCCAAGGCCGAAGTGGGCAATGCCAACCATATTGGCGCACCTATGCCGGGCGTGGTCGCCACGGTTGCGGCCATTGTCGGGCAAGAGATCAAAGAAGGCGATCTGCTGCTGACCATCGAGGCGATGAAAATGGAAACCGGCATTCACGCCGAACGCGATGCAACGGTCAAGGCCGTTCATGTTCAACCCGGCGGGCAGATCGATGCCAAGGACCTGTTGATCGAGCTTGAATAGAAAAAGGCGCGCAGACCCGCGCGCCTTTTCCGAATTTCGAACGGCTTCAGCCTAGTCTGCTGCCGCGCTGATTAAATTCTGACTTTTGTACAAGTCATCGTCGTCATCATCCACAACGTCATCGCCGTCAGCCGAAACATCATCATCGATCGACGCATCATCGTCGATCGGGTCCGGTAAACCAAGTAGCCTGTGAAGCTCTGTCAAGGCGTCGTCTGACAGTTCGCGGCCACCTGTCAGGGTATCCAGCGCCTCGTCAGGGTCGGTCGAGTTTGCCAGCGCGTCTTCCGCATCATCAATAGCCATTTGGGTGTCATACAGAGCATCCTGATACTTGTCCTCGGCAGTTATGCCCTCTGCGACTTCGTCAACGGTTGGCTTAAACTCTTCATCGATCAGTTCGTCTGTAAGGCCTTCGAGACGTTCCAGTTCATCCGCTGCATCCGACAAATCCATAGCCGCATCTGAGTAGCCGTTTATCGCCTGCTGATACGAATACAGCTTGCCCGGCATACTGTTGGGAGCGGCGTTCATCAGCGCGGTCTGGCTGGCATGCGCCGCATTCAGCCCCTTGAGCTCGGACGCGATTTTGCCGTGATGGTTGGGTGGAAGCTCTTCTTCGTCGATGACGGTCGTTGCCACCTTGGTTGGTTTAACTCTTTGAACATTTTTCGCCGGTTTCTTTTTGCCAGTGACAAGTTCGTCAACCGAGGCCGCAAATCCTTTGATTTTTTTACCTGCCGCGTCCAGGTTCAGGCCGCCTTTTTTGGACTTTGAGCCAGTGCTTTTCGAACCAAGCTTGAGCTTAAACGGCTTTTTTCCGCCTTTTTTCGTTTTGGTCGAGCCACCGGATTTTGACGACTTGAAGCTGTTGCCTTTGCTTTTGTCGTTTCCTTTTCCGACGCCGTTTCCATTGCCGTTTCCGTTGCCATTACCGTTTCCATTCTTCGCAATGGCCATATCCGGCGCAGCAACCACAGCAACAAAACCAACAGCACCTGCCAACATCAAAGACGTCGCAGAAATACGGGCAATCCAGAGGATCCCTTTCATGGCATTCACCTTGTTTAATTTCTTGCGCAGATCCAAAGCTAACTTGGCAGCAGGCCTGGACCCATATGCGCTATTCCCATACGATCATTACCTTAGTTAACGATTATGGCAAAACTGCGCCATTTTTTAGAGCGGCAATTTTGCGCTTATGGGGTTTCAGCCGGGCAAGATTTTTTGCCGGAATGGCGATTTTCCTCTTGCAGCTTTCCCTTAGAATTAATAGTTCACGCCTCACTCAACGGTGCGGGCGTAGCTCAGGGGTAGAGCATAACCTTGCCAAGGTTAGGGTCGTGAGTTCGAATCTCATCGCCCGCTCCAGATACCGATCCCCCCTACATTATGAAATTCTGGCCCTTTACGGGCTGTTGCGCCATTCTGATCGTGGTTTTTGATCACGTAGAGATTGCGTTTATGACAAAGTATGAAATTCGCGCTTTGACAGCGGGCGAGCTTGGCGATGCCGTGAACTGGGCGGGCCGCGAAGGATGGAACCCTGGAATACATGATGCGGAATGTTTCCAAACCACTGATCCGGCTGGGTTTTTAGGGGGCTTTCTGGATGGTGAGATGATCGCGTCGGTTTCTGCCGTAAATTACGACGATGCCTTTTCTTTTCTGGGGTTCTACATCGTCCGTCCAGAGTTTCGCGGATCAGGTCACGGGCTGGAAATTGCGCAACATGCGATTGCGCACTGCCAGGGCAGAAACATGGGGCTGGATGGCGTTGTCGAACAGCAGGACAACTATCGCAAGTCAGGGTTTTCGTTTGCCTATAACAACTACCGCTTTACCGGGTCGGTCGCCAGGATACTTGCAAAACTGGGACAGATATCAACCGATCAGGTTTCAGAATTGCGCGATGTTGGCGATGACCTGAAATCATATGACCGCAAGCTGTTTCCTGCCCCGCGCGATGCCTTTCTGCAAAGTTGGATCAGCGCCCCCAGCCATATTTCGCGCGCTTTTTTGGACGATGGACAGATCAGGGGTTATGTAACGCTTCGGCCATGTCAGTCAGGTTATAAGGTCGGTCCGCTGTTCGCGGACAATCCGGAAATTGCGCAGGCATTGTTAACCACGGCACTGAATGCCGTTCCCAAAGATCACGGGAATCGGGACGTGTTTATCGACATGCCACAACCGAACGCGCAGGCCTTTGCCCTTGCTGAAAAGCTGGAGTTGGAAAAGGTATTTGAAACGGCGCGGATGTATTCAGACCATGAGCCGGATATCGACCTGAACCGGATATTTGGCGTAACAAGTTTCGAGTTGGGGTAAAGTTTCAGAACGCTTTGAATGTCATCGTGGTCAGCGACCGTTCGATGTTGGGAATGACCAGCAGGTTTTCCGTAATGTAATGGCCCACATCCTCGGATTCAGGAATATACAGCTTCATCAGCAGGTCATACTCGCCACTGGTCGAGTAGAGTTCCGAGTGAATTTCGCGGAGCGCTATTTCTTCGGCGACTTTGTACGTGCTGCCGGGTTTACAACGGATCTGGATAAAAACGCAGGTTGTCATACCACGTGCCCTTTGCTTGGTTTGCGGTCAAGCTGGCATGGCCGCCCGACAGGCGCAATCCCCTGATTTCATCGCAACACTTCGACGCGGGCACCTATGCCGGGCTGGAAATTCAGTATGGTCCACGTCTATAAGCGCGCCTGTAGTAAAAGGAATTTGTTCATGCGAAGCGCCTCGATCAACCGCAAGACGGCGGAAACCGCGATTTCGATCGAGATTAACCTTGACGGGTCTGGTGCCTATGACAACCAGACAGGTGTCGGGTTCTTTGATCACATGCTGGACCAACTGGCCCGACATTCGCTGATCGACATGACAATTCGCGCCCAGGGCGATTATCACATCGACGATCATCATACGGTCGAGGATACGGGTATCGCGCTGGGTCAGGCCTTGTCCGAGGCGTTGGGTGATAAAAAAGGCATCCGTCGCTATGGCGAGTGCCACTTGCCGATGGATGACGCGCAGGTGCGGTGTGCACTGGACCTGTCGGGGCGCCCGTTCCTGATCTGGAACGTGAATTTGCCGACACCCAAGATTGGTGCCTTTGACACCGAATTGGTCCGGGAATTCTTTCAGGCGCTCAGCACGCATGGCGGCATCACCCTGCATATTGACCAGTTGCACGGCTTTAACAGCCACCACATTGCCGAAGCGGCCTTTAAGGCCGTAGCCCGGGCATTGCGGATTGCGGTTGAAACGGACCCTCGCAAGGCGGACGCGATCCCGTCGACAAAGGGTGCGTTGTAAATGCTGACGGCCATTGTCGATTACGAAAGCGGCAACCTGCATTCCGCCGAAAAGGCATTTCAACGCATGGCGATCGAGGTTGACGCCGGCGAGGTTGTCGTGACTTCGGACGCGGATGTCGTTGCGCGCGCAGATCGGTTGGTTCTGCCGGGCGATGGGGCGTTTCCGGCCTGCGCGGCGGAATTGCGCGGGCACAAGGGCATCTATGACGCGATGGTCGAGGCGGTCGAGCAAAAGGGGCGCCCGTTTCTGGGGATATGCGTCGGCATGCAGTTGATGGCGACAACGGGCCATGAATACCGGGATACGGACGGGTTGAACTGGGTAGCCGGTGACGTTGTGCGTATCGAGCCAAGCGACGCGGCGCTGAAGGTGCCCCATATGGGTTGGAACGATCTGGTGATCCAAGGCGATCACCCGGTTTTTGACGGGGTGAAATCCGGCGATCACGCCTATTTCGTACACTCCTACCATTTCCGGGTCAGAGACCCGGCGCAGCGTCTGGCATATGTGGATTATGGCGAAGAGGTCACGGCCGTGGTTGGCCGTGACACGATGATCGGAATGCAGTTTCACCCCGAGAAAAGTCAGGATGTGGGCCTGCGTATGATCGGGAATTTCTTGACCTGGAAGCCCTGAGCGCGGTTAGCGAACGCGGGTCCAGACCTGTCCCCGGCAAATTAAACCACCAGCGACGCATCCCTTGACGGTCAGGTCATTTCCGCTGAGCGCCATTTTGGAGCTGTAGGTTTTGTCCGAATCCGGCGCCCAGATTTTTCCGTCGCTGTAGGCATTGCCACCGTCAGGGATCATGTCCCATATGATCTGCTTGCCAAGATGCTTGTAATCCAGCGTCTCGTTCCCGTCCTTGTCGAATGCGGTGTCGATGGTCCCGCAGATCGCGCTGCCGCAAGGGCCAATGGAAACGTGCAGATAGCCGCCGGATTCGCCCGGCTGGGTCTTCCAAAGGCCGTCGACCGGATCATCGGCCCAGGCACCTGTTGCCAAAAGCGAAAGTGCCGCTGCCGCGAATGTTGTTTTCCTCATTAAACTCTCCCTGTTTTGTCGGCAGTCTGACCCGCAGACGGGTTTCGGGCAAGCTTGACTTGGGGTCGCGTTGCATCCCCTGCCCTGCTCGTGCCATATGCTGGCGGGAAACTGCCAGAGGCCACGCCACCATGATCCTTTACCCTGCAATCGACCTGAAGGATGGTCAGGCCGTGCGCCTGCTGCGCGGCGAAATGGACCAGGCAACGGTGTTCAACGAAGACCCGGCCGCGCAGGCGCGCGCCTTTGTCGAGGCCGGGTGTGAGTGGCTGCATCTGGTTGATCTGAACGGGGCGTTTGCGGGTGAGCCGGTGAATGCCGCCCCGGTAAACGCAATATTGCAGTCCTGCAAAGTACCGGCGCAGCTTGGCGGCGGTATCCGGGACATGGCCACCATCGAGACGTGGCTGAACAAGGGGTTGGCGCGGGTAATCCTGGGCACTGTCGCGGTGGAAGATCCCGATCTGGTGCGCGCCGCGGCACGGGCGTTTCCGGGTCAGGTCGCCGTGGGCATCGATGCGCGAAACGGAATGGTCGCAACCAAGGGCTGGGCCGAGGAAACGGATGTGCAAGTTACAGACCTAGCCAAAAGCTTTGAGGATGCAGGCGTTGCGGCCATAATCTATACCGACATCAACCGGGATGGCGCAATGCAAGGCCCAAATATCGAAGCCACGGCGGCGCTTGCGCGTTCTGTTTCGATCCCGGTCATTGCGTCAGGCGGCGTCAGCTCGCTGGCTGACCTGATCGCCCTGCGGGATTGCGGCGTGCAATTGAACGGCGCAATCTCGGGCCGGGCATTGTATGATGGCGCAATTGATTTGAAGAGCGCGCTAAAGGCGCTGCAAGAAGCGGACTGACGTAAAGGCAACCGGGATCGTGAAAGCGAGTGCAAGCCCGGAGCATTCAAGGAAGATTTTTAATGGTTCAGATTGAAGGCAAGGAGTTGATTCTGCATATCGGGCATCCGAAATCCGGTACTACGACGCTGCAACAAACTTTCAAGAAGAACAGAAAACTCCTTGAAAAGCAGGGCATTCTGTACCCGGTGCAATCCAGTCAATATAACCACAAGCTGATTGTCCCCCTGTGGAGCCAAAGAAGTGTACAGGGATCTTTTCACCGATTTGATCTGGGATCCGTTGAAGACCAGATCAACTTTGCCGAAAAGAAATGGGCCGAAGTGATGGAGCGGTTCTTATCATCTCAGCTTCGGCAACTCGTGATCAGTTCGGAATTGATGTTCAATCCATCCGCGATCACGATTATCGCGAACCTCAATTCAAGCATGGCAGGCTTAAATGCCCGGACCAAGGTTGTTGCGTATATTCGGGAACCAACGGCCGCTCTTCTTTCTGGTATTCAACAAAGCCTGAAACAA
>JBPCWT010000163.1:0-5126 GCA_051009255.1 Ruegeria sp.
TTGGTGTCTTGGGGCAGCATCATGATCGTTTCCATCGCCTGATACCGCCAATTTGATTGAGTGGCAGGCTCTGCGCTTGAGGACGGTCTTAGGGATGTCTGCGAAAGAAAAAGGATTTCCCAAGGAAACTCTTTTGTTTTGATTGTTCCGTTTCGATTAGTGCCGAATGGGGTGAGGTTTTGCAGGGTCCAGCAGTGAAAACCTGCATCAAAGGATGACGATAATCGTTGTGCCAACCACTGCCAGAACAGCCCCGGCAAAGGCTGGTGCTCGTGGCGCGATGCCTTCCTTGAACCAAAGAATTGGCAGGACAAGCACTGGCGACAATGATCCCAGAACTGCCGCGATCCCGGCATCAAAATTCGCAAAAGCATACAGCAGAAGCGACGACGACACGCCATAACCAATAAATCCCGGCAAAATTGTTCTGCCCAGCAGGCGGGGTGAAAGTTCAGTTTTGCCCTGAAACAGCTTCGAAGGCCAAAGCGCCACGATTGAGATCAGGAAGGCAGCACCCAGCAGGCGGATCGACGATACGGCCAGCGGTTCGGTTCCGCTTAACATTGCCGGTTTCACAACCAGAAAACCAAAACCCTGAAATCCGGTTGCAGAAACGCCAAGGATCAGAATTGTGATCATCCGGCCTGATGTCACATCGCTTTCAGACCTGTCATTCCCGCAATAAAAAATGGCCAGACAAATACCTGTCAGGGTGATGATCGCACCGATGAAATCCAATCCGGTGGGTACTTCGTTGAACCAGACGTAAGCCATGGCAGCAACAACCGGCGCTTTCAAAGACATCAGCAGTTCAGTGCGTCTTGGCCCCGCGCGGCGCAGGCATTCGATCATCGTCAGGTTTCCCAGAACGATGCCGATAGTGGTGCTTGCGGCGAATGCCGGCCAGTAACCCCAATCGACAGAATGCCAGTACCCAAGAACACTGCAGATCGCAGCCAGAATTGCAGAGCAGGCAATAAGCTGAATGCGCGTAAACTCGAACGCGCCAAGCAGTTTTGCCGGTTTTTGCGCCAGAACAATACCCGTCGCCCACCCAAAGGATGCACCTACAGCCGCAAGGGCAGGCAAAACAAGCATGACAGCGCTCCGTTAGTTTGCTACACAATCCGTAGCATTACTATGCTATAAAAGTAATAGCAACTGGAGGAGGCAAGATTGTCGACGATTCCCAGGCCTGGCAGTCCCGTGCGCGGGTCACAGTCGGGCAAGCCGATTATGGCGTTGTTCGACTTACTGGGCCGAAGTTGGGCGCTTGGCGTGATCTGGCAGTTATCTTCGGGTCCAATGACGTTTCGTCAAATTCAGGAAAGCTGTGAAATGGTTTCACCGACTGTCCTGAACAAACGGCTTAAGGAACTGAATCTAAGCGGTTTGGTCGCGCATGGAGAATCCGGTTACCATCTTACGCCAACCGGATCAGAGCTGTTCCAATTACTAAAACCTTTTGGCGGTTGGTCGATGCGCTGGGCCGAAGATCTGGCCAAATCAAACTAGATGGATGTGGCAGGGCGGCGGTCATTGGGCCTTGCAAAAACGGATGAACTGAATACTGGTTTTACTCTGGTCACAATGCTGTCGGGGGCTCTTTCTTAACGTCTCACACTGAGATATGAGGGATAGAAACCAAAGATACGGCGCGAGAAATGCGTCACAGGCCTTTTGTTCAGCGATTTGATATCTGGAACCCGCCATGTTGTATCGTTTTATTGCTATTGCCGCGCTTTTAACCGGTACTTTTCCGGCTGCGGCACTGGCCCAATCCAGTTCAGAGGGTTCCTTGGAGCTATTTTTGGAACTGAACGCCGTTCAGGATGTTAGCGGGGCATGTCGCCTGACCTTTCTTGCGCGAAATGAAACGGGGTCGGCGATTGATGGGGCCGTGTTTGAAACCGTAATCTTTGACGCCGCCGGAGGGGTCGTAAGCCTGTCGCTTTTTGATTTCCGCGACCTGCCAGCCGGACGTCCCCGGGTACGCCAGTTTGATCTGCCAGGAATGGCCTGTGACGACGTAAGCCAGGCCCTTATCAACGGTTCAAATTCATGCGTTGTTGATGGTGCAGAAAGCGACATCTGCGACAGGGCGCTGTCGCTTGGCAGTCGGATCGGTGTGGAGTTGCTTGGATGAATCCATTTGAAGCATTGTTCGGAATTCTGTCGCTGGGCGGACCGGTTGTTGGCATTCTGCTTGTTATGTCGGTGGTGACAGCAGCCGTGGCATTTTACAAAATCTGGCAGTTTTCAGCGTCTGGCGTTGGGCGGCACAAGGTGTTGTCGCAGGCGCTGACGGCTTGGGATTCCGGGGACCGGAACGAGGCGCGAAAACGCCTTGCCGACAGTCACAGTTATCTGGCTCCGCTGGTGGGTGCCGCAATGGAAGCACCTGAGTTACCGGGGCTGGATGCCCGGCTGGATGCCGAGGCGGGTCTGGCGCTTGCCGGGCTTGAGCGCGGTTTCCGTCTGCTTGACACCGTCGCGCAGCTTGCACCACTTCTGGGCCTGTTCGGGACTGTACTTGGCATGATCGAGGCATTTCAAAGCCTTCAGTCAGCAGGATCTTCCGTTGATCCATCGCTGCTGGCGGGGGGGATATGGGTTGCTTTGGTCACTACGGCGGTTGGACTAGCCGTTGCTATGCCAACTTCGATGGTTCTCGCATGGCTCGAAAGTCGGACAGCACGCGAACGGGTTTTCGCAGACAAGGCATTGCGGACGGTACTGATGCCCGAACCCACCCGACCAATGGGATCAGGCGCAGAGGCACCCGCCGCCGCGCCCAGACATGCGTAACGCGGCCCCCTTTGTAAAAAGACCACTGTCGATGACCCCGCTTATCGACGTTATCTTTCTGTTGCTGTTGTTTTTCATGCTGTCCTCGACCTTTTCGACCTTTGGAGAGATTGAACTGAGCCAAGCAACGGCAGGTTCAGCCGCGACCGAGGCACCATCAGAACGGATATTTGTGCAGCTCGGTGCCGAGAGGTTGGTTTTGAATGGCGCTGACGTATCGCTTGATGATTTGTCAGCGCAGCTAGAGGCCGGGCAGGTTCTCGTTAGCCTCGACCCCGACACTACGGCGCAACGCCTGGTGGACCTGCTGGTCCGGTTGCGAGCGCGTGAGGGGCTGACGGTTTTGGTGCTGGAGTAAACGGATGATCCGCCAGACCACCATACGCCGCAAACGAGATTCGACGATCCCATTGATAAACGTCGTCTTTCTGATGCTGATCTTCTTTCTGCTTGCAGGTACCTTGGCGGCTCCGCTGGACCCTGATCTTGAACTTGTGGATACGTCTGGTCTGGAAGGCAGCGAACCACCTGACGCGCTGGTGATGCACAGGGACGGAACGTTGAGCTTTCGTGGCAAGCCAACCGATCCCGCGACCTATATGGCCGACCATGGCGAAGGCGCAGTCCGCATCGTCCCTGATCGAAATGCGCCGGGTCCACGCTTGATCGAGGTTACCGGAACTCTTCGCCGGTTGGGCGCGCCTTCTGTCGTCCTTGTTACCGAACGGGCGCTGGAATGATCAAAAGGTCGACCCTCATAGCGTCAGCGGCCGTGGTGCTGTCGTTGGTCCTGCATTTTCTGGGGCTCGGTATTACATCAGGGCCCCGGCCGGAGGGATCAGAAGGGAGCACCTCAATCGACACGGTCACATTGGGTAACGCCTTCGAAGATGTGGCAGAGCCCGTGTCCACACCGGTTCCACCCGAACTGGCCCCGGTGCCCGACGCCCCGGTCGAGCCTGCCCCGCCAGAGCCAGAGCCCGCCGAGATTCCTGTGACCAAGGCGCTGGTGGCATCGCCTGATCCCCAACAGACATTTGCGCCGGATTCCGGCACAGTCCGGTCGGTGGTCCCCGGCGAAACCCAACAGTCCGCTACTGAAAAGGGTAGGGACTCTGAGCCGGAAGCCGATGATCCATCCGAGGAAGAACAGACCTCGACGGCAGATCCACCAGTCATTGAACCTGTCGAACCAAACCCGGCTGCCCAGACGCCAGCCGAGGCACCAAACCCAGAACCGCCGGTTGCTTCGGCACCGCAACCGGAACCGCAGGAGCAGATTGCCGCGCTGCCAGCGCCGGTCGTACCGGCACCGCCTGTCATTTCTTCGACAGAACCTTCCGAAGACGCCGTCATTCCGCTGGAGCCCGAGATCGTTGAGCCAGAGTCGGATAGCGCAGCTGACGGTACCGAGTTGGCAGTTACCGCATCTATTCGGCCACGCCTGCCGGAAAACCTGCCCCCGGCGGATGTGGGTGCGGCGAACAACCGATCAAAAGACCCAACCGACCTGCGCTTTCCCGATCAGGTTGTCGAGTCGCCGTTGACTACCTACCAACGGGATGGGCTTGATGCCTTCGCCCGTCGCACCAACAGATCGTCATCCGGCAGCGGGGGGTCCTTGGGTTCGCGCGGTCCGGGGAATTCCGACGTCACCAATTACGCCGGTCGCGTGCTTATGCACCTGAACCGCACCAAACCCGTCTATGTTTCAGCCCGTGGGTTTGCCCGAGTGTTCTTTGAAATCAATCCGGACGGAACGCTGTCATTTGTGGACGTCATTGACAGCTCGGGGTCGCAAGAGATTAACCGAGCCGCCAAGGCCCAAGTCAAAGCCGCCTCGCCATTCCCACCCCCACCCAACGGCGCACGCCGCAAGTTTTCATTCTTTTACCAGCTGAATTGATCGACATGGCCAGCGGGTCAGGGGATTGTTGAAGGGGCGAATTGGAGTTTCTGTGCTGAATCGGTTTATGAGAGATTGTGAACATCAAGTCTCAGCATGATTTAGACGGGCGCTGTTATTGCTCAATTAGATTCCAAGCGCGAAAATACTCTTGGCCTCTACTGGCTGGAGTTTAGGAAGTGATTGAATTCCAACTTAAAAACATCCTGAAGTGAAAGATCCGCGGTATCCTGAACCTGTAAGGGCGATGGGCCCTTGATAGCAAAAAACGTATCTTTATCGTCAGCCTCGGTCGCGTCCTCTGTTTTCGTATTGAAACGAGAACCATGATCTCCGTGGATCATAAACTGAACGTATGGCTTATCTGCCAGCGAATCTATGATCCGCAACATTCTTTTGTGGGTACAAACGC
>JBPCWT010000164.1:0-4342 GCA_051009255.1 Ruegeria sp.
AGCTGCCGCAATTTCGTTCGCCTCACCCATACGACCTGCCGGAACCTGTTGCAACAAGCCCGCCTTTTGGTCGTCCGTCAGCTTTTCAGTCATGGCGGTCGTGATGAAACCCGGTGCAACCGCATTGACTGTGATGCCTCTGGTCGCAACTTCGTGTGCCAGCGCTTTGGAAAAGCCGACCATACCCGCCTTGGACGCTGCATAGTTGGCCTGTCCGGGGTTGCCGATTGCACCAACGACCGACGAAATGTTTACGATCCGGCCCCAGCGTGCGTTCATCATTCCGCGGATAACGCCTTTGCACAGCTTCATTGTGGCGGTCATGTTGATGTCAATTACGCTCTGCCATTCGTCATCAGACATGCGCATGAACAGGTTGTCTCGTGTAATGCCCGCATTGTTTACCAAAATGTCGACCGATCCCATCACTTCGACCGCCTGTTTCGGAAGCGCCTCGACAGCTTCCTTGTCGCCCAGATTACATGGCAAAACATGGGCGCGCTCGCCCAGTTCGTCGGCCAGCGCCTGCAAGGGCTCGACGCGTGTCCCTGACAGCCCAACTGTTGCACCCGCGCCGTGAAGCGCGCGAGCGATCTCGCCTCCTATGCCACCAGATGCACCAGTAATCAGGACATTCTTACCCGTCAAATCAAACATAAATCTTCCTTTCCGTCTTCGCTGCGTCGGCAGCTACTCGGTATCAAGCTTTGCTTTGAATTACTTTTTGAACATCTTCCGGCGATCCAACGGCGTTGGACGCAATGTCACGATCAATCTTTCGGATCATTCCGGACAATGCTTTACCCGCGCCAATCTCCCACACCTCGCTTACGCCTTGTGCGGACATGTATTGCACACTTTCGCGCCAACGTACGGATCCGGTAATTTGTTCCACCAGCAACTGCCGGATCATATCCGGATCTGTCACCGCTTCGGCGCGTACATTGGCGATCAGCGGAACGGATGGGGCCTTGATTTCGACACCGGCCAGAGCGTCAGCCATCACATCGGCTGCGGGTTGCATCAATGCGCAATGAAATGGCGCACTTACCGGCAGCATTACCGCCCGCTTGGCACCCTTTTCCTTTGCAATCTCGGCGGCACGTTCGACGGCGGCCTTAGCACCGGAAACAACGACCTGTGTTGGGTCATTGTCATTTGCGGCCTGACACACCTCGCCCTGTTCCGCTTCTTCGGCTACGGCGCGAACTGCATCCAGATCAAGACCCAGGATAGACGCCATTGCCCCCACACCGACGGGAACGGCGCTTTGCATGGCCTGACCGCGCGTGCGCAACAGACGCGCGGTATCGGCGATAGATATCGCACCTGCGGCGGCCAGGGCAGAATATTCACCCAGCGAATGCCCAGCCACGAACGACGCCTTGGAAATGGCCGCGCCTTCGGTCTCTAGCGCGCGAATTGCCGCCATCGACGTCGCCATAAGCGCCGGTTGCGCATTCTGAGTTAGGGTAAGATCTTCGATCTCGCCCCCCCAGATCATCGCGCTGAGTTTTTCTCCCAACGCCTCGTCGACTTCGTCAAAAACGGCTTTCGAGGCGGGGTAAGCATCAGCCAGGGCTTTGCCCATTCCGATTGCTTGGGCGCCCTGCCCGGGAAATACGAACGCAATTGTCATTGCAACCTCTTCGGTGACATTTGGTTGCGGCGGGGTGTAAACCGACTGGGCGCGCGGCACAAGCTCTGCATCCCAACACGTGTGCTGTGCGCGGCGCGCTATTGTGTCTTGGCATCATGTATTTACGTTGACTTCAGCCAACAACCCGGAGCGGTCGACCAATGCCCCTGACCAACACCAACAGCAGCTATGGCGGGATAGCCAAAACCTTCCACTGGCTTACTGCCCTTCTTATTCTGGCCGCCCTGCCGCTTGGCTGGGCTGCGAACAATCTGGCGCACGCAATTTATGACCCGGCCATTCCGTCAAGCGAAGCTGACTTCGTACAAGCCTATCGGCTGTTTTCGATGCACAAAACTGTTGGAGTGACGATCTTTTTCGTCGCATTGGCCAGAATCCTGTGGGCCTTCACCCAAACGAAACCCGGTTTGCTGAATGCCGACAATAAACCCGAAGCGTTCGCTGCGGAGGTGGTTCACTGGCTATTGTACGGCTCTTTGGTGCTTGTTCCCCTGACCGGTTGGATACACCACGCAGCAACCGAAGGGTTCGCACCTATACAGTGGCCTTTTGGCCAAAATCTGCCGCTTGTCCCCAAATCCCCTGTTGTTGCCGAAGCTGCGGCAGGCCTGCATTGGGTATTCATGTGGGTTTTGGTCGGGGCGCTTGCACTTCATATCCTTGGCGCACTCAAACACCATGTAATTGACAAAGACAGCACGCTAAGGCGAATGCTGCCCGGACACTCCGAAGCGCCAGAGCCGCCGGAACAGCGGCACTCACTAACCCCTGCTATTGCCGCGGGGGTGGTTTGGGCATCTGCCCTTGTAGGCGGGTGGTACATTGGAGCGTATTCGGATCACTCTGCTGGCCCAGACTCTGCAGCCCTTGATCAGGTGCAGTCTGACTGGCAGGTGGAAAACGGCACCTTGTCGATCACTGTCACCCAGCTTGGCAACCCTGTCACGGGTCAGTTTGCGGACTGGACGGCTGCGATAATATTCGACGAACCAACCCAGCCTGGACCGGCTGGGTCCATTGACGTTACTATTTCAATTGGTTCGCTAAGCCTTGGAACCGTGACAGATCAGGCCAAAGGTGCTGATTTTTTTGACGCAGCACAGTTTCCCACGGCCCGGTTTTCCGGCGAATTGTTCAAGACTGAATCTGGGTACGAGGCGCGTGGTCCTTTGACTATCCGAGACAAATCGCTGGAAATTATTTTGCAATTCACACTCGACACAGAAAATGACACAGCCGAAATGAATGGGTCAGTTGAACTGAATCGACTGGACTTTGATATCGGGAAAAGCATGCCGCAAGAGGATTCATTGGCTTTTTCAGTCAAGGTCAACGTCGAACTGACAGCCGCCCAGTCACAAGGCCAATAATCGCTGGCTAACCCGGCAAACGAAATAGGCCGCCGATCCGTGGAACCGGCGGCCTTTGTTGCTACTGGAAAATTTTACTCTGCCTTCTGCGCTTCGACAGAGATCTGAATTTCGACTTCGTCACTTACAAACGGGGCGAATTTTCCAAGATTGAACTCACTGCGCACCAAGGTCGCGGTTGCGTCGAAACCGGCCCATGGCTTACCCGCCATCGGATGATCGCCAACCTGATTTAGCTGCGCATCCAGAACAACGGGCTTGGTAATACCATTCATGGTCAGGTCGCCGGTAATTTTCGCTGTGCTGTCGCCCGTCACTTCGATTGCGGTTGAGTTAAACGTGACAATTTCTTTTTCCGCACCGGCAAAAAAATCTTCTGTCATAAAGTGATCTTCGCGAGGCTTCCAGCCTGTGATCATTGCGACAACGGGCATCGAAACCGACACGCTGGATTCAGAAGGGTTATCCTGATTGAACATGATCTCACCTTCAAAGCCCGAGAACATGCCGGTCGTGGTCGAATAACCCAGGTGGTTGTAGGAAAAAACGATCTGGCTATGGCTGGGGTCCAGAACATATCTTTCGGCGCTCGCCCATGCCGAAGTTGCCGTGACAGCCAGAGCAGCAGCAAGGAAAGTGGATTTCATGGTAATCTCCGCAAAAATTTTCTGAACGCGATCCCTATCGACCGCTATGACAAAAGAAATGTGCCGCCACACGGCGGCACACAAGTCACGTTTCCTCACAAAATCTGTGCGTTTTTGAACAGTGGCGCGTTAGGCTGCCATCGTCACGATGCCGCTGAGCTGACCCTTGATTGCCCTGCCGACATCGGCGGATTTCAAAGGCAGTTTCATCAGCAGGCTGCCATCCACGTCAAACAGTTCAACCTGGTCGTCAGCAAACCGAGCGCCGCCCAAGGATTCATAGCTGCGGCGCAGTACTGTCTGTGGACGACCACTTTCGTTTTTCTGCAGAACGCGAACCTCGCGGCGGATCGGATCGAAATATGCATCCGGGCGATGATCCATAACTTCCAGCGTTAGTAGACTTACGCCTGCAACAAGGAACAAGAGAGATGCGGCCAGTTTTATCGGCCAAACTTCTGCAGCCATCGCCGAGCCTGTCGACAACCACATTGTAAATGCCATCACGACAAAAAATGCTCCAACTATCCGAAATAGGATCATCCGAACCTTCCAATTGGCCGCTAATGTGATCATTACGGGTACGGTATTGTCAAACGCCGTTTTGGTTTCCGGCTCCTGAATTGTGTTTGTATCTATCGCGGTCATATCGCGCCCCTGTCTCT
>JBPCWT010000165.1:0-4624 GCA_051009255.1 Ruegeria sp.
GGTATGGTCTGAAATTTGGTGACTGCTCTACTTCGCGAACGGCTGATCCAGAAATCAATTCACCGATTTTTTTCTTTAGGCCCTGATCGTCGAAGGTATCTGGACGAACGTTGAAGATCACATAACCTCCGGTTCGCGTCACGCGAACAAGCTCATCGAGGCACTTTGGCGGCGCATGCCCAGGACCCAGCGACCCGAAGCAGGTAACGCCCCCAAAACTGTTGTCATCCTCGGGAATGGGCAGGCCCAAGTCATGCTCATATATCCGACTGTAAGATTTTAGTCGCTCGGCGCGCTTTATCATCGCGGGAGAAATGTCCAGCCCTACAACGGCCTGGTAGCCAAGGATTTCCAGTGCTTCACCGACGAGGCCAGTACCGCACCCGGCATCAAGTATTGGACCGCCATCAGGCGCAACATGCCTTGCAAGGAATGCGGCTCCGATCGTGGGAAGCCGAAAGCCGTTCCTGATGTTTTCTGCATCGTATTCGGTGGCCCAATTGTCATAGCTGTCTCGGATAGCATGCGCCCCTTCAGCATTATAAACATGCTCAAGGGTGTCGGTTGTAGTTGTCATAGGGCTTCTCCATATTGAGCGGCCCCAACATTTCTTATCGTCACAAACACAGGGCAGTGTAGAAACTGGACCAGGGCCGGTACAATAATTGTACTGGCGATGAGTGCGATGGTTGGAATAGGATCGAAAATGGTAATGCTTACTGCAATTTCATGAGGCGCAATGGCTTCGAAACCTTACGGATTGTTTTGCCCAACCTCCAAGGCGTGTGAGGTCTTGAACCCACGGTGGACAATACAAATCCTCGGTGAACTTTGGGGCGGATCAACCCGTTTTAATGAAATCAAACGAGGGTTACCTGGGATATCCCCGACGCTACTAGCCAACCGACTAAGGGAAATGCAGGAAAACGGCCTTATTGAACGTGTCGAGGACCCTGCCACAGGAAACATCAACTACATTCGAACCGACAAGGCCGCAGAACTCGACGACATTCTGCAAGCCTTGGCGCGATGGGCACAACGTCATATTGAGGCTGACATTGCACTGGAAGACCGAGATGCAGATGTCTTGATGTGGACCCTTCAACGACGGATTCTTGTCGATGAACTGCCGCAACGCCGAATTGCGGTGCGCTTCAATTTTTCCGATGCAACATCTCCGGCGTCCACCTATTGGCTCATCTCCAGACCGGGCGAGCCAATTGAACTCTGCGTATCTGACCCAGGATTTGACGTCAATCTATACATTGAAACAGCGGTTTCGGTCATGACCGGTATTTACCTTGGGAGGCGAACCCTGAACCGAGAGGTTGAGGAAGGACGCTTTTTTATGAGTGGTGAAGCTCGACTCATTAAGACAATCAATCGTTGGTTGAAGATTAGCATTTATGCCGACACCGAGGGGATTGCGAAGGTTGACAGCTAAATGATCTACGCGGTGCTAATGTCAACTTCGTCCGCCAAACAAAAATCGTTCCAATTCAAGCGGATGTCTTATGGGCATTGACGGTGAGTATCTTGAGGAATTCTTCGAAATATTCTTTTCCAAGGATGCCCATTTAACATGTTCCCAAAGGGCTGAAACTACTGATTACTGGCCGGCCAAAACACTGTGCGGTAGCGCATCATCGCAACATTCGTTGCATGAGTTTGGTCAGCGCCGGGGCTTTTTTTCAGGGGCGGGTGTTGGGTCAGGTTTTTTCGATCTGACGGGCCAGTGCGCAGAACCCTTCGAGCGAGATCTGCTCGGCCCTATCCGTTGGTTTGATGCTGGCGGCAAGCAGGCGGTCTTCGATATCCGGCGCGATGCTTTTGAGCGATGACCGCAGCATTTTGCGTCGTTGATTGAATGCCGCAGCCACGACGCGCGACAGGGTGGCGGCGTCTGCGGGATAGCGCGGTTCGGGCAGGGCTGTCAGGTGCACAACGGCGCTGGAAACCTTTGGCGGCGGGGTAAAGGCGCCGGGCGGCAGGGACATGGCGATACGCGCCTCGGCCCGCCATTGGGCCAGAATGGCAAGACGGCCATAGGCCTTGCTGCCGGGACGGGCCACGATGCGTTCGGCCACTTCGCGTTGGAACATCAGGGTCAGGCTTTGCCAGAACGGGGGCCATTCCGAAGGGGTCAGCCAGCGCACCAGCAATTCGGTGCCCACGTTATAAGGCAGATTGGCGGCAATGCGGATCGGGGGCGACAGGTGTTCTGACGGATCAAACTGCAAAGCGTCGCCGTTGATGACCTCTAACCTGTCCGGGTAGGCCTGTGCGATTTCGTTCAGGGCTGCAATGCAGCGGGTGTCTTTTTCAACCGCTACAACCTTGCGCGCGCCTTCGGACAGTAAACCGCGCGTCAACCCGCCGGGGCCGGGGCCGATTTCCAGAACGTCGCATTGGGTCAGATCGCCGGCCTGACGCGCGATTTTGGCGGTCAGGTTTAGATCCAGAAGAAAGTTCTGGCCCAGCGATTTGCGGGCAGACAGCTGGTGATTCGCTATAACCTCGCGCAGAGGGGGGAGGGTGTCGATTGTGCTCATACCCTGCTCACCTTGGCGCGAAATGGCTGCGTTGTGCCATGTTCTGCGCCATCTTCAGGGCCTCGATCAGGCTGGTGGGGTTGGCGATCCCCTGACCTGCGATATCCAGTGCTGTGCCGTGATCTGGTGAGGTGCGGATAAAGGGCAGGCCAAGGGTTACGTTGACGCCGCGGTCAAAATCCAGCGTTTTGATCGGGATCAGCGCCTGATCGTGATACATGGCGATTGCCGCGTCATAGCGTTCGCGTGCTGCCGCATGGAACATCGTGTCGGCGGGATGTGGGCCGGTTACGGTGTAGTCGTCGGATTGCAGGCCTGCCAGAAACGGGGTGATCCATTCGACCTCTTCCCGGCCCATCTTGCCGCCTTCGCCCGCGTGGGGATTCAGGCCGGCCACGGCGATGCGGGGATTGGAAATGCCGAACTGATCGCGCAGCCCGTGTGCCGTGATGCGGATCGTGTCGCGCAGCAGGTCAGGTGTCAGGGCGGTGGGTATATCGGACAGCGCGATATGGATCGTGGCAGGAACGACGCGCAGCTGATCGCTGGCCAGCATCATTACAACGCGATCCCTGTTGGCAAGGGCCGCCAGAAATTCGGTGTGTCCGGGATAATCGAAACCGGCACCGTCGATCAGAGCCTTTTTGTGAATGGGAGCGGTGCAAACAGCCGATGCCTTGCCCGATTGGACAAGTTCCACGGATTTACGGATTGCGGTGATAACCGATTGCGCATTCGCGGCAGATGGGATGCCCGGTATGTTTTCGCCGGGAAATTCGACTGCTAGCACTGGTAAAGCCGAGGCGGCGACCTCGTTTGCTTTTGCCGGATCGTCGATTAGGGCGACCGGAGTGCCGGTTGGCAGGTGAGATGGATCACCAAGCCAAATAAATGGACATTTGTCGCGTAACGTATCCCATGCCTTTGCCGCGATTTCGGGCCCGACCCCAGCCGGTTCGCCGCAGCTCAGGGCAATTGGGGCGGTCATTGCTCGATAATGATGGCGTCGGCGCGTAGCTGTTCCAGCAGGCTTTCGGCAAAGGCCTGCAGGCGCTGCTGTGTCAGCGCATTTGCGACATCCTCGCGCGAGGTTTCTTCGCCCAGATCGCGGGTTCGGTTGCACAGCATCAGGAAAACAAGTGTCTGGCCGTTGTTGCGGGTCAGCGCGGTTGAAACGTCGCCGGGATCAAGTTTTGCCAGTTCCAGCGAGATATCGCGCGGAATTTCCGAAGGCTTGGCCGTGACGCGATCCAGAACCTCGGGCGATTGCCCCTTGGCGATGCCGTACAGATCGTCACAAACGTCAACCTGACCTTTTAATTCGGTCGCAGCTTTCAGACCCTCGGGAGAGCGCCCGCCCGCGATATAGTAGGTCGCATAGTCGATGGTTGAAAAACGTGGCGCGCCTGACGAGACCTCGCGCAGTCCGCGCATCTGGAACAGCGCAACCGCGTTGGGCAGGTTGATAGGCTCGGTCACTTCGCCGTTTTTCAAACCCAGAACGACAGGTTGCAGGGCAGGTGGCAAATTGCTGAGAGAGAGCCAGTCCAGCCGTCCACCATCGGTTCGGGTCGGAGCGGCGGAATACTGCGCCGCCGCTGCAGAAAACGCGTCGTACCCGTCGATCTGAGAGATTTCCTGCGCCAGCGCTTGTGCCTGTGCCACCGTTTGGGGCGTTACCGGAATCACAATTTCAGCCAGCAGAACCTGCAGGCCACCGCCCCCTGACTGACCCAATGCGCGGTCAATTTCTTCGTCGGTGGGGCGCGCCTGCGAGATGAATCGGGCGGCCACGTAATCGCGCCAGACAAGCTGACTTCGGACGAAATCACGCACGGTTTCGGGAGCGATTCCCGCGTTGCCGAGCAAATTCAGGAACTCTTCGGTTGATAATTGTCCACGTGCCGCGAATTCGTCGATTCCGACCTGTACGTCTTCTGGCGCGACTTCGATTCCTGCTTCGCGCACGACCTGTTTGCGCAGGCGTTCGTCGACAAGAGCCTTGAGCACCTCTTGTTCAGAGCTGCCGGGCACGCCAAGAATTTCCAAAAGTTGCTGACGTTGAGACAACT
>JBPCWT010000166.1:0-6038 GCA_051009255.1 Ruegeria sp.
CCGCAAGCGTAGGTTGGAGGTATGACCAATGCAATTCTTTACGATTATCGCGCCTCTATTTGTTCTCAGATGGCCCGCCTTGCCTTGGAAGAAAAAGGTGTGGGTTACACCCGGCGGGAAGTCGACATCATGGAGACAAATGAACAGTTTGAGCCATGGTATTTAGAACTGAATCCCAAGGCGGTTGTTCCCACGCTGGTAATGGAAGGCGAAGTTGTAACCGACACGCTGCGGATCGTTAATCGTGTCAACGCGTGCGATGGCCCGGACCTAGGCGGAAACGATAAGACCCAAGGTTGGCTTCGGGATATCATGTCCCTGCATTATGGCGTGTTAATGTACCGAAACCGGGGTGAGAATGGGAACATAGCGCCCCAGATAGCGGCGCGTGGGGAATACTTGCGGGAACTTTCTGAAACGCGCCCGGACCTTGCGGAAATCATTGCGACTAGGCTGGAAGGAAACAAAAGGTTTCAGAAATTGTTACGTAATCCAGATGACATTGAGCAGCACCTTGCGGCGACACGATCATTGGTGGATCGTTTGACTGCAGCCACTCAGCAAACCGAATTTATCGCTGGAAACAAATATTCGCTGGCCGACTGTTTCGCGACCGCGGCTTTGGCAAGGTTTACAATTCACAACTTGTCAGAGTGGTGGGCAGGGACTGCATTGGAAAAATACTATGCCGCAATGAAGTCCAGACCCAGCTTTGTAGCGGCAGACGTCATTGATACCGGCACGGAACGGGATCTGTAGAGGCACGTGGCAAAAAACGTTTCCAAACTTATCGCACAGGCCAATGCGGCGCTGAACGACCCGGACATGAACCGAACCATTGGGGACGGCCCTGTGCGGCTCGAACTGTATCATTTTGCGTTTTCCCTGTGTTCGCAAAAGGTTCGCCTGTGCCTGGCTGAAAAGGCGGCGGCCTACATTGCACACGATATCAATCTTTCATCGCCGCACCTTGGAAACTACGACCCTGCCTATGTTCGTCTCAGATTGCAGGCACGCGGGTCAGAAGAATTGGCGTCTGGTTACACGGGACGGTCCAGCGTTCAGACCGAAGGCTTTGATCCGGCCGTTGTGCCGACGCTGGTCGATCACGACGCTCAGGTCGTGGTGGCCGACAGCCTGAAAATATGCCGTTACATTGATAACGTGACCGCGCCAAAAGACACTCTGATACCGGAAAACTTGACCGAAGATGTCGCACAAGAACTCGCGATTGTGGATGCAACCCCGCATGTCGCGCTTTTGTACGGTGGGCATCCCGAGTTTGATTTTCGACCAGATCGGATACGAAACGGAATGAGCGGCGTGCATGCACGTAAAATTGCGAAAATCCGCAGGGCACGCGAGCAATCAGAAGGCGACAATGATTTGGTCGCGGCATTTGACGCCAAAATCGCCAAGGAAGAGGCTGCACAGTCTTTCGTTGCCAATAAGGCTCAGATGCGGGAAGCAATTGATGAAATCCTGCATATTGTTGCCGATCTGGACAGCCGGTTGGCCGACGGGCGCGAATGGATTTGCGGCGACCAATTAACACTCGCCGATTTGATGTGGTCAGTGTCTCTGTTCCGGCTGAAATGGATGGGTGCAGCGTTTGCTTGGTCAGGGAATCACAAATTGAATGACTGGCCTTGCAAGTACGTTCAACCATATGCCGAACGATTGTTCGCCCGGCCAACATTCAGGGCCGCAATCGTGGACTGGCCCGGAATAATTCGGTCAGAATACGTAGCTGACGACTACGACGATTAGGGTGTTTTCCCAAAAGCAAATTCGTAAGCCTTACTCGATTGTTGAAATTTCACTCGCGGACATATGCCCAGCTGCCAATTGATATAAACACATCGAAATGCTTGCGATGCGTGGTATGAACTGCTTTGTTTCTGTTGGGGATCGACTGGAGAGCTGATCATGGAATGTTGTGGGCCGGGATATGCGTCTCCTCAAGAAGCAATAAAGGCACCGCGCGAAAAGCTGCTGTATACGATCGCGATTTATACCGGGACCGGTATCCAAAAACCTGATTACCTAGCCACTGTTGACGTTGATCCAGAAAGCCCGACTTACAGTCAGGTTATCCATCGATTGGAAATGCCGGGAATAGGCGATGAACTTCATCATATGGGTTGGAACGCGTGTTCTTCGTGTTTCGACGACGCGTCGATGGCACGAAAATTCCTGTTGTTGCCTGGGGTTCGCTCGAACAATATCCACGTTGTTGATACCGCAACCGACCCATGCGCGCCGCGCCTGCACAAAGTCATAGACGGCGCTGATATCAGATCAAAGACGGATCTTTCCAGCCCGCACACCGTTCATTGTCTGGGAAGCGAGATCATCATCTCGATGCTGGGGGACGCCAAGGGCGAAGCCCCCGGTGGTTACCTGCATCTAAATAAAGAATTTGAGATTGTTGGCCGCTGGGAAAACTCGATGGGCGACATACCGTTTGGATACGACTTCTGGTACCAGCCCCGTCACAACGTGATGGTGTCGTCGGAATGGGCCGCACCCAACACCTTTATGCCCGGTTTTGATCTGGAAGAGGTCGGGCACCTGAAATACGGGCGTCGCCTGCACTTGTGGGATTTTGAGAAACGCGTTCCTGTCGAGACGATGTATCTGGGCGAGGATGGATTGATCCCACTTGAGGTCAAGTTTCACCATAACCCAGACAGCACACACGGGTTTTGCGGTGCGGCCCTGTCAGCCAATGTCATCCATTTCTGGAAGTCGGACACCGGCAAGTGGGAATGGGAAAAGATCGTCGATGTCGAAAACGAGCCCCATCCGGAATGGCCTATCCCGGTTCCCGGGGTGATGTCTGCGATCCTTGTGTCAATGGATGACAAATATCTTTACCTAAACAATTGGCTGCATGGCGACATGCGGCAGTACGACATCAGTGATCCACATAACCCGGTTCTGACGGGACAAGTCTTTATGGGTGGGCTTTTGGGCAAGGCCCCGCAGGTCAACGGTATTGAGGTAGCAGGCGGTCCGCAGATGTTTCAACTAAGCCTGGATGGGCGGCGATTGTATGTCACGACCTCACTGTTTTCGACTTGGGACAATCAGTTCTATCCGGAAATCCGGGAAAAAGGCGGCGTGATGGTTCAGATTGACTGTGATCCAGTGAATGGCGGCATGTCGATCAATCCCGACTTTATCGTTGATTTTGGCAAAGAGCCCAATGGCCCTTCACGCTGTCACGAGGCGCGCTACCCCGGTGGCGATTGCACAAGCGATATCTGGCTATGACCGAATTTTCCGTCACTTTGGCCAATCGCGGCGGCCGGATATTTAGGGTCAATGCAAAGCGTCCCCTGCTCGACAGCCTGCGTGATCAGGGCGTCGACCTGCCCTATGGTTGCAAGTACGGCGGATGTATAACCTGCGCTGCCAAGTTGACGGATGGCGATGTTAACCAAAGCCGTCAGGTCGCACTGAACAACCGCCAGATCAACGAGGGGTACATCATCCTGTGCGTTGCGCGCCCCCGGTCGGATATTACGTTGGAAATCGGGGTGGAAAGCCACGACAAGCTTTACCGAAATCCTTTTCTTGATCCTTTAGAATCCCACGAGCTTAAGGCGGATATCGCTGAATCAAAGGAACACTGACGTGCCGGACGCCGATATTGATCCCATTTACGATTACGAACCAAACTATATCGCCGATATCCTGAAGTCGGTGAAAACGATTGCTATGGTCGGGGCCAGCGGCGACAAGACCAAGTTCAGCTATGGCGTGTTGCGCGTTTTGCACGAAACCGGTTACGATATGATCCCGGTGAACCCAAATCCAAACCTGACTGAGATTCGAGGCATACCGGTGGTCCGTTCACTTGACGATATTGACCGTCCTATCGACATGGTCGAAGTGTTTCGTCCCAAAGAAGAGTTTTACGCGATTGCCGAGCAGGCAATCGCAGCCGGCGCCAAGATTCTTTGGGGGCAAATTGGCGTTTATGACGATGCCGCCGCCGAACTGGCAGAGAACGCAGGGCTGAAAGTGGTCATGAACCGCTGCCCAAAGATCGAACTGTTCCGCCCTTTCTGGAAACCTCGGCTGGACTTGGAAATTTGAGTTAAGGCGACTGGGTAATTTCTGATCGTGCCTGCCCAGATATCTGATTTCGAACAAAAAGCTGGCTTCCGAGGTGCGACTCTATAGTCTCAATCAGAGACTTTAATTGGTGGGAGAGCAGCGATGAAACTTAAAGCAAAACTAAAGGATAAATCCCGCCTTTTGTCATCCGAGATATGCATCATCCCGTCACCAACACTGGCACAGGCCGTTGCTTCTACCGGGGTCGATTTGATGATTGTTGACCGGGAACATGCCGCGACAAACAATGAAACCCTTCACGCTATGATAATGGCTACACAGGGAACTGATTGCGCAGCCTTGGTGCGCGTGATTGACCACAATCCGGCAAACGTAAAACTGGCACTCGACATGGGGGCAGAAGGCATCGTTTTCCCGCTGATCCGAACAGCAGAGGATGCTGCCGCATGTGTTGCGTCACTGCGGTACCCGCCAAACGGCGTAAGAGGATGGGGCGCATTCGTTGCCCATTCCCGGTGGGGTGTTCAACCGATGGAGTATTTGCCCGAGTTCGGAGACAAGATCGTTTGTTGCCTGCTGATCGAAACGGTTGAAGCACTGGCAAACATCGACGACATTTTCAGAGTGCCCGGTGTTGATATGGCGTATGTCGCCCCCTTTGACCTTTCAACCTCGCTTGGAATTTCGGGCCAGTTTAACCACCCCGATTTTCTGGAGGCTGTGGCCAAGATTGAAGCCGCTGCAAAGGCTGCCGAAATGCCTTTGGGCGGCGGTCCTGCCAACACGGAATCCGAAGTTGACGCATTAATCGCCCGAGGCTATCGCGTTTTTGGCGGGTTTGACATCTTTCAGATAAAGCAGGCCGTTGGAAACCTGGTTAACATCGTTCGATCTCGTTCGGATGTAGGGTGACAAAGCCTATGAAGCGCGCTGTTCGCCCCAGTTAAGCCAGTCTGCATCCTGTATCGGCAACAGAGTTTTCAACCGATCACCATAGCGCTCTATTTCCCCTGACGACAAACGGCCTTCCCATTTGTTCGACGTGCCGGACGCAAAGAATTTTGCGTGATCCGTGAAAGGAGAGCTTTCGTGAAACCGTTTTTCGCTGGCTTCTGCAACCTGGCGCATACTGGCAAATGTATTGGCTTGCGTGATGTCCTCAAGTGTTTTGTCAGGCAGTGAAATGTTCAGAATACTGGTTAGACGAGATATCTGACCGCGCAGATCACGGCTTAGATCGGCGTAATGGAAAAAGTGCACGTTTCCTTGTGGCTTGCGGACCACGGACTGCATGTAGTGATGGGCGATGGACGCCAACGTCAGATCATCTGTACCTGACTCGGCCAGATCTTTTTCAACGAAACGATCGAAACCTGCGTGAATGTCAGATGGAACCACCTCTGCAAAAAGGCTGGGGTCTTTCATATTTTCGACATGCCTGCGGAAAGAAAAGAACACATCAACCGGATGGCGATAGACGACAACATAATTGGGTTCGTCGGCAAAGGATATTCCGTCCAAGGGCGTGTGGCTTTTGATGCAGCGCCGGCGCGTTAGTCTGGATTGAGCCTCTGCCAGCGCCTTTCGATCGCGAAAGGCGCAGTCGATCCAGGGCGCATCGTCTCGGTTCCCGGCTTCTGGAACAGCGCGGCCGTAGAGTAGCATCATAACGATATTCAGCATCCAGGTCGTGCCACATTTCGGAGGTGTCACGACAAACACATCATCTGGTCGTATTTCAAAGTCATCCCAGATATCTGTATTGGTTACCGGACCAACATAATCTCGAAGCCGTTCAGTCCTGATCCCCATTTCGATATCCCACCTGACAAAAACCACAGTCTAACAGGCTGAGCACATCGAGAATAGATTCCGATTGCTCGGCGGCTTTCTCTACTTGACACCCGAAGTTTGATTATCGGTTCGACCGAAAAAGAGCCTAGCAGACC
>JBPCWT010000167.1:0-4018 GCA_051009255.1 Ruegeria sp.
TCGGCTTATCGAGACCTCATTCCTGTTTGCACCGAACTGCGTACCGACGTTGGGCGGTTGGATATTCTGTTTGTGACGCCAAGCGGCAGATTGGCATTGGTCGAAACAAAACTGTGGCGAAACCCACAGGCAAGGCGCGAGGTTGTGGGCCAAGTTCTTGACTACGCCGCCACGATTTCAACATGGCAATACACCACGCTGGATGATGCCGTCAGGCAGCGAACGGGTAAGTCCTTGTTTGAAATCGCAAGCCAGCACCGCAAGGATATCGAAGAGGCACCGTTCATTGACAATGTGGTGCGTTCGCTCAGGGACGGGCGGTTTTTGCTTTTGGTCTGCGGTGATGGCATCCGCGAAGAAGTAAAGGATATTTCTGATTTCATTGCCAGAAATTCGTCCCTCGATTTTTCGTTTGGCCTCGTTGAAATGCCCGTGTTTCGCCTTGGCGAAGCCGATAAACTCTTGCTCCCTCGTGTACTGGCCAGAACATTCACATTCCGCAGGCAAGTCCTGACCGTTGAGACAAGGGCAGAGTTCAAGATCGGCGAAGCTTTAGGGCCAGACTCGGAAAGCGAAAACCAACTAGATGCCAAGCGTGAAGCAAACAATCTTTTCTGGTCACGGTTTTGGGTGGAAGTCGACGAAGCCGTGTCAGTCGAGACCAAACAATTTGGTGTCTTGAAACATGATCGTCGAAACTGGACGACCTTTGTTTTTGAAGAGGTCGAACTGTGGTTCACTTTGTATTTTGCCGCATCGCAAAATCGTATGGGAATTTTTTTCAAAAAACCAAACGAAACAGCACCAGAAGCCGCGCGTCTGATCGGTGAAGACCTGAGTTTCATGTCCGATGACATAACGCGGGCAATCGTGATGCGCGCCGGTTCTGAGTTACTCATAAGCGACGAAAAACTGTTCTCCTTTCAAACCCCCTATCTCGATCCATCCAATCAGGATGACCGCCCCAGAGCGGTCGATTGGTTCGCGCGAACTTTGAACAGCATTGTTGCGGAACTGGGTCCAGAAGTTCGAAGAAGGGCAGCACAGCTTTGATCGCTTTCGGGTGCCTCCACGCCGAAATCAAATCGTACAAACCACCCAATCCACCTTTCAGACCCTGTACGATTTGTAAGAAACGCGGTTTTTCCGGTTAGTAATGCGGTGGCCGCTCGTCACCGATCACGATACCGCCGGTTGCTTCCTGTGAGCGATCCGCCTCGCGTTGCAGCAGCATTTCAACCCGGCGTGACAGGCGGTCGATCTCTTCCTGCTGTCGCGTGACCACGCCATTCAACTCGTCGACCGTGTGCGTCAGATGGGCGATCTGTTCTTCCAGATGCTGCATGGAAATGCTCCTATATTTGTTGGTTTCTTAGCGTTCTGGCCATCATTACGCCAGAGAAAGCGTACCCTGCGGCAGAGCGTTGGCTTGCCCCGATCAGGGCCATGGGATAGACCCCGCGCGCAAGCAAGCTAATCCCAAGGACGCCCCAAATGGCCAAGCCCAAGAAACAGCCCCGCCCCAAGGCGATTACGCCAAAGGGGTTCCGTGACTATTTCGGCTCGGAAGTTTCGCAACGCACAGAGATGCTGCGGACCATTGCTGGCGTCTATCATCGCTACGGTTTCGATGCCCTTGAAAGCAGCGCGGTCGAGACGGTCGAGGCGCTGGGCAAGTTCCTGCCGGACGTGGATCGCCCGAACGAAGGCGTCTTTGCCTGGCAGGAGTTTGATGAAAATGACAAGGGCGACTGGATTGCGCTGCGCTATGATCTGACAGCGCCACTGGCCCGCGTTTACGCGCAGCATCGAAACGAATTGCCGACACCCTATCGCCGCTATGCGATGGGCCCGGTCTGGCGAAACGAAAAACCGGGGCCGGGGCGTTTTCGTCAATTTTATCAATGTGATGCGGATACTGTCGGCACGGGCTCCATGGCTGCGGATGCCGAGATTTGCGCGATGCTGTCTGACACGTTGGAAGAGGTTGGCATACCGCGCGGCGACTATCTTGTGCGGGTCAATAACCGCAAGGTTCTGAACGGCGTTCTGGAAACAATGGGGTTGGCCGATGATGCTTCGGCCCGCGACAATGTCCTGCGAACTATCGACAAATTCGACAAGGTGGGTGCGCAAGGCGTGCGCGAACTGCTGACAAAAGGGCGCTTGGATACCTCAGGTGCGTTCATAGATGGCGTGGGCCTTAGCGAAGATCAGGCCGAACCGGTGCTTGCATTCCTGACATCCAAGGCTTCGGACACAGCCGGAACACTTGCCAATCTTCGGGCGGCAGTTGGTGACAGCAAGATCGGCGCGGACGGCATCACCGAACTGGAACAGATTGGCGCACTACTTAGTGCAGGCGGACATGGCCCGGACCGGATCGAGATCGACCCCTCTGTCGTGCGCGGTCTTGGTTATTACACTGGCCCCGTCTACGAGGCAGAGCTAACCTTTGAAATCTTTGACGAAAAAGGGCGCAAGCGGCAGTTCGGATCGGTTGCCGGTGGCGGACGGTACGACGATCTGGTCAAGCGTTTCACGGGTCAGGAAGTGCCGGCAACCGGCATCTCTATCGGCGTCGATCGCCTGTTGGCAGCCCTGCGCGAAAAGGGCCGGATCACTGCCGAGGCACAAGGCCCGGTTGTTGTAACGGTAATGGATCGCGACCGTATGGCCGACTATCAGGCGATGGTGGCCGAACTACGCAACGCGGGTATCAGGGCCGAAGTATACCTGGGCAACCCCAAGAACTTTGGCAATCAGTTGAAATACGCGGACAAGCGCAATTCACCGATTGCCGTGATCGAAGGCGGCGATGAAAAAGAACAGGGCATCGTTCAGATCAAGGACTTGATTTTAGGCGCTAAAATTGCGGAAAGCGCCACGTTGGAGGAATGGAAGGAACGCCCCAGCCAGTTCGAAGTGCCGCGCGGCGATCTGGTGGCCAAGGTGCGCGAAATTCTGGAAAGTCAGGGCTGAGCCATGCCGAACCGTTCCCAGATTCAGGCACGCGCCGCGATGATGCGCGTCCGGTTCGAAGCCGCAGGTGCTCAGGTCGTGGACCCGCCTTTGTTGCAACCGGCAGAAACATTGTTGGACCTGTATGGCGAAGATATTCGCGCACGCGCTTATGTAACTTCTGACGCATTGCGCGGCGAACAGATGCTGCGCCCGGATTTTACCATGCCGGTGGTTCAGATGCATATGCACGAAGGTGCCGAACCCGCGCGATACACATATTCGGGCGAGGTTTTTAGGCGGCAGGAACATGACCCGGACCGCCCCAATGAATATATTCAGGTAGGCTACGAGGTCTTTGATCGAGAAGACCCTGCAGGTGCCGACGCCGAGGTTTTCTCGTTATTCGCGCTGCAACTGCGTGGGTTGCCGCTGCGCGCTGCGACCGGCGACATAGGCATATTGATTTCCGCAGTACAAGGTTTGAAAACAACTGAACGTCGCAAGGCCGCGCTCATGCGTCACTTGTGGCGCCCCCGCCGCTTTCGGGCCTTGTTGGAACGCTTTGCAGGGCGGGCAGAAGTACCGCGAAGCCGCGCCGACTTGCTGTTGGCCCAAGATCTGATGGCGACTGATGTGCCGATGATCGGCAAGCGTACAGGGGGCGAGATTTCGGATCGTATTCGGGCCCTGCGCGAAGATCTTGAGACAGAGCCGGTTTCCGACAGTGAACTGGCCGGACTGGAGTCTTTGCTGGGTGTGCGGGAACAGATGCCGTTTGCCTTGGAACAGCTCAGGGATGTGGCCGTGGATCTGCCGCAGATCACCCCGGCGCTGGACCGGTTAGAGGCACGCATCGCGGCATTACAGGCGCGTGGCGTCGATGTTGAAAGGCTGGATTTCGAAGCGGCTTATGGACGTACGGCGAGGGAATATTATGACGGGTTTGTTTTTGGCTTTTACGCAGAGGGCCGCCCAGATCTGCCCCCGGTCGCGACCGGAGGTCGCTATGACGCGCTGACCTGGCAATTGGGCAATGGCGCAGAAATTCCTGCCA
>JBPCWT010000168.1:0-5736 GCA_051009255.1 Ruegeria sp.
TACCAGTCCATACCTCGATCATATTCGCGGGAGAAAAAATGCAACTCGGGTCCAGGCATGTAGACGTTCGGAGATTGAGACAGCGAAAGTTGCAACCACGTTGTGGCGCACTTTGCGGCGCCAATGATTAGAAAGTCGATATCCCGGGCGTCTCGCAATACCATCATGATCCCTTTGAAAAACTTGCGCGCAAATAGCTCAGTCGTTGGCTACAGAATTATTATCCTGCGCCTCTTCAGCAAGCCAGGTTTCGATGTGGCTAAGACCGGTATTGTCATTCATTGCCCAAGGATCATCCGGAACTTTTGGGTCTAGGCCCGGATTTGCATCCTCCCAGGTATCTGGCAGGCCGTCGCCATCTGTATCAATGGTCCCTGCATCATTGACTTGTTTCAGATCCGGCCATCCGCCGACCTGTTCGACGGTGTCGATTACTGAACCGCCGCACGATGTGACGTCGTCCACAACCTGTTGATCCAGGCGGTCGCGCTGCCGGTGGCCGGGCAAATAGTCGCCAGCGCGTTGAAGTACGCTGTCCAACACGTCTGCTACCGGCATCGGCACAACCGTCAAGTCCCACCCCGGCGGAGGAATTCGGCGGGACTCTGCGACCGGATCCAATAATTCGATGTGCCGTGGCCTACAGCCTTCAGCAGAGGTTGCTATGTTGTCTTCGGCCCAAAGAGTGACTTCAAAAGGGTCTTCCCACTCGAAAACTTCGACAGCTGCATATGCTCGTTTGTTTGTGCTGGGTCCCGCCAACGCAACATTGCCCAGATATGCAATGTCAGCATTGCCTGTAAGGTCGTAAAACTCTCCGAACTGGCTGATCGGGTTGTAAAAGACGTTATTGATTATTTCGACTGGGCCAATATCGGTCGCTTTGACATCCGGCATCCTGTCACGGTGATGCGCGAACAGATTTCTAAGCAAGGAAATTCGGCCACATTCATTTCCACTTTTTTCATCGGAACATATTAGTGCGCCCTTCGAATGGCGCCCTTTGGGATGATTGGAACGATCAAGGCTCAACGCCAAAATACTGTCGGCTAATGTTATGTCGGCCGCCGTAGCGCCTGAAACGTGCACATTGAATGTCTCGTCCGTCGCAAAGGCCATCGACAGATTTCCCAGGAAAACCCGCTGTGCGTTTTCAATTGTAACGGCGTCAATGTTTGGTGATGGCTTAACACTGGCACCGGGACGAACCTTTAGGTACCGAACCACGACGTCATGGACGTTCTTGGCAACCAGGGGTCCGTTGCCACCACCGATAATACGAAGTTGAATTCCGTCTCCGGGCGCTGTTTGACCAGCTATATACAGGTTTGAAGAAACCATAATCGGTGACTTCAGCTCAATTGTTCCCCCAACTGCGAAAACGCAGACGCGAGGTGCCCCGCTTTTTCTTGCGCCTTGCGCACAATCTCTAAGCGAGCCGGGCCCATCATCCCCAAGGGACGTGACCCAAATTATTTGCCCATTCCGCCAGCCGGTTGCATTGGCTCCATAGCCATCAGCACCGGGAAAAGCTGTGTCAGGGGGTGACGCGTATGAAAACCCAGCGACCAATTGAATTAGGCCTATACAAAAGACCCGGTGAAGGATGGCTAAACAACAGTATGATTTCATGTTCAAATAGCTCCGTAATCAGGCTTGCCTGACAACCGCAACGGACGATTTCTAAGTTTCAGGTTTAAAGATTCACGTTGGTTGAAATCATTCATTAGCGTTCCGGCCACTTTGACACCGTTTTCTCTTAGTCGATTGACGGTGTTGCGCAGTACGTCCTGTGTTGTTGTATTAAATCGATAGACAACAACGGCTTCGTCAACAAATGGGCCGATCCGACAGGCATCGTCAATTAACAGGACCGGGGCGGTGTCAAGAACTACGAGGTCAAAATATCCAAATACTGACGCCTTGAAGTATTCGATTGAATCCCGAAACTCTGAACCTGTGCAAGCGTCGCGAATGTTCAGGCGCAGCAACGACAATTTGCCATCAAACGCTTTGCCCATATCGAACTCTTCAACGTTCATTTTGCGGGCCGAGAATTCGCGCAGATTTGTAGAACCCTTTTGTGCTCCCAGCGATTTTGAAACGCCCCAGCGATGGCTGTCGATGTCGACCACCAAAACGCGGAGCCGTTCTGACAAAGCAGCAATTGCCAGAGACTTTGTGACAGTGGATTTTCCTTCATCCGGCAAACCAGACGTCACCATCAGAAAGGCCGGGTCGTCGTTTACGTTGTGTCGCCGCATTAACCCATGTCTGAAAGAACTGTTCAGAGACAACCCGGGATTTGGGGGAAGGGTGCCTGACTTTGGCCGCTTTCGCCGAAATGTCCCCTTCGCCTTGGAGCGCGACAAGTAGCCGAGCGAAGGAAGGTGAGCAATTTGGGCCGCTTGTTGTTCTGTCTTTATCCGTCTGTTCATACTTTCGAGCAGTAAGGCCAAAACAACTGACATCGTGAATGCAGCAACACCACTCAAGGCAAGTGCGACAGGTATGTTGGGCCAAATGGCATTACGGTTCACAATGGCAGAAGAAGCCCGGCGCGTTTTCCCGTTAGTCGCGGACAAGAACGCTTGAAATTCGTCCAGTTTTTCAAGTGTTTGGAGGTAACTAGTTTGAAGTTGTTCTACCAATCGCTTTTTGCGTTCCAGCAAAAGGCCGGCTTTGGTCCAGTCCTGCAATTCCGTTTCTGCTGCTGCCAGCTTGATCGCCACCTGCTCTTTCTGATCTTCAGTCGCAGGTCCGGTTGATATGACCCCTAGGATCGTCGAAAGTTTCGCTATTTCCATTTGCAAACGCTCAAGGGTGGCAGAGTCATCTGAATCTATAGATCTGATAAAAGTCGCCAAATCAGCCTCGGCTTGAAACAGGTCTTGGCCTATTTGTTCGCTGCGGCTCGTCAGTTTTTCCAAAGCCCATGAGACTTCTTTTTGCCTAAGATCCTCGATTTTTTCGACGTAATGGTGACTGACCGTGTTGGCGATTTCGGCGGCCTGTTGCGGTGAATTTGCGATGGCCCGAATCTCAAGCGCCATACTTCTTTTCATTCGACGAATGGTATAAGATTTTTGCATTTTACCGATGGCACGTTCTTGGGCCAATAGTCGTGCCATTGGGTCATTTGGGTCAAACTGGCCAACAAATTGCTGATCGTCATGTAACGACATCAGATCGACTATTTCGGCAGCAAACGCCCGGGATTTCAGGATTTCGAATTCAGTTTCCATTCCGGCAATGCTCAGCCCGGCATGTCTTAATGTTAAATGGTCGCTTCGAAACTTTGTAACGACCGGTGTCATCACCGTTATGACTTTAGCTTCATAACGGTTTTGAAGTTGGGTGCTGATCCCAAACACCAAGCCCATTGTTGCGAGAACAACTATGGCTATCATCCTCAGATGGCGAAAAATGATCTGACCAAGACCATCCGGTTCGTCCAGGACTGAACCGATTTCAGGCGTATTTGGAGCGCTATTAAAAGGAGCGGCCATATGTCGGTTCCGAAACTATTGAAACTGGCCGCCAATTCATTTTTTCTCCAGAGATCTCACTATTAAGCTCGTAACAGTTAGCAGACGCGTAATTTATTAAACAAACAAACTAGCTCGGCAGTTTCCGGGCTGCCCGCCCGACGTTGGTGACATTATTGTACACCCGCTGGTAAAAATCCACATAACGAGTAATTGAATACTCTTCCTTTACTCTTTGTCTTGCCTCGTCGCCGAGGGATCGGCGGTTGCTGCTTCCTAGTTCAAGTAACTCGCAAACCGCCTGTGCTTGAGCTTCCGGATCATTTGGTGGAACCACTAACCCGGTATTGCCAACCAAATTGGCGCAGTCTCCGACATCGGTCACGACGCACGGAACACCCGAGGCCATTGCTTCGGTGACGGCCAGCGGAAAAGCTTCGCCCCAAGCGGAGGAAAGGAGAAACACGTCCAATCCTGAAACGAGTTCGGCAATATCGTTTCGAAGTTCCATGATAGTAAGACGATCTGAAATGCCAAGCGCTCGAGCCCTATCGCTCGCAGGGCCGTCTTTGTGTCCCTCGCCAATGATTACCGCTTGAACATCATATCCCCGATCAAGAACCAGCGCCAAAGCTTCGATCATCGAGACATGGTCCTTCATCGGGTGGTTCCGGGCTATGTTACCAACAATGAGACGCGTCTCTGGAATGTCACAAAGGGCTGCAAGATGGGCATGCGCGCCGGGCCGTCTGAAAAATTGGTCTAAATCTACACCGTTTGGGACGAACTCACCTGAGTGGCTGGAAAACCCGAACAATTCGTGCTGCTCGCGAGAAACCTGAGAGCAATATGTAATGAGATCTGCTTGTGGTGATACCGCTGCCAAAACCCGCAGCAGCGCCTGGGTTGAAAAATTTTCATTCTTTGGATTTTGGAGAGAATGATGAATTCCCAAAATTAGGCTGGGCCGCGATGTGGACATGCCGAAAATACCTGCCCATGCCATCAGGCAGGCATGATACATCCAGCCGAAAACGATGTCGGGTTGCCGCGACCGAATAATGGATCGTAGCTTCGCCACGGCTGCGGGGGCTCCCACCTTGCTCCTAAGGTTTAGAGTTAATAATTCCACACCGTGAGATCGGATTTTTTCGGCCAACTGACCATTTTCCATCACCGAAATAACGCAATGATTATCAATGTCCTGCGGCGCCAATGCAGACAAATATCGCTCAAGCATAATCTGGGCGCCGCCCACATTCGTATTGGTAATAATATGTATAATTTTCATCGCGTTGATAACTGCACTGAGAAAATTGGCGGTCGATCAGTCATGGAAGACGCCGGAGAAGAATAATTTACTTGGGTGCCATAGTAGAGTGCAAATGCCATTTGTCACTTCCTGGCAAGGAAGGTCTCGAAAGATAAGGGGCTTGGTCATTTTTGCGATACAATTTAGCCATTTTGATGCAATTGTTTCCTTAGTAGGTCGGTTCGATGATTTGTTAAGTTTGCGGCCGGGCAGAGAGTACTTGCATCGTCCTAGCTCAATGGATTGGAGGTACTAACGTATCGTAAATTTCAGAAATAGCTTTGACGTGTTGAGAGCGCCCATAATTGTTTTCCGCATTCTTTTGTGCGGTTGCCGAAATCCGTTCGTACAATACTGGATTTTGAAGCAGCCTTAGTACCGGTTCTGCGAACGCCTCCGGGCTTTCGTGATCAATCAGAAACCCGGTTTCGTTGTCGATAATCGCTTCGGTGTTTCCGCCGTGCCGCGTGGCGATAACCGGTGTACCCAGATACATCGCCTCTATTAGCGTGCGGCCGAATGGTTCGCTCAAAGCGGTCACAAGCGTGGCATCCACACCCGCCATATAGCCGGATATCGGTTCGCGGAATCCCATAAGGTGGATGTTTTCAGCGATTCCAAGATCAGCGGCCCGGTCAAGGCAAGCAGCTTTAAGATTTCTACTTTGCATCACAGCTTCGCCAAACAACAGACCGTGAATCTGTCGATCGGGAATTCTCTTTTGAACTGCCGATATCGCGTCAACAAAATGTAATGGCCGCTTGCGGTTTGTGAGAGCCCCAAAGTAACCGAGCAAAATACTATCTTCGGGAAGATTTAGAGCGTTGCATATTTTTTTATGCGCGACCGATTTATCGGCGACGGCTTGCGGGGGTGTAAATGGGCTTTTGACAACCTGAAGTTTTCGGGAAACAGGTATAATGGGGTCACATGGGC
>JBPCWT010000169.1:0-2921 GCA_051009255.1 Ruegeria sp.
CCGCAGTAGCGCCCAATGGATGGGGTTGTCCGATTGGGCGCAAATGGTCATTCTGATTGAAGATCAGGCAATAACCCTAGGATAAGGGCACGGATTCATGACGTTGTCACAACAGATACTTTGGGGCGGCATTTATCTTGGTGTTTGCTTTGTTGTCGAAATTTTCTTTCTGACTTGGTGTACCCTTGCCTTGCGCAAGTTGATTGTCAGTTGGCAAGGAAAGGGGCAATTCGTTCGGACCGCAGGCCCACTGTGTCTGTCCTTGGTGTTCATACTTGTCACACATACGATTCAGGTTTGGATTTGGGCGATTGTCTGGGTGTTGGGTGATGTGTTGCCCGACTGGAACACGGCGCTGTACTTTTCGTTGGTGACATTTACGACGCTTGGTTACGGCGACATCGTTCTGGGTGAGAATCTGAGGATTTTTGGTGCTTTTGCTTCGGTCACCGGACTGCTGGCCTTTGGGCTTTCAACCGCTTACATGGTCGCCGTGATGACCCAGGTTTTCAAAGAACGTTTTATGACCTAGAGAATTGGGGAAAAGAGCCGGGCCAAAGGCGCGCCATAGCGAACATGCCACGGCTGCTGCTGCAAGGTGCGGGTAAGTTCATAGCTTGCTTCGAAATCCGTTAGCAGCATGTTTTCCGCAGCCTTCGCGGCGCGTTCATCAAAGAAAAGTGCCATCGCCTCGAAATTCAGCCGAAATGATCGATTGTCCAGATTGGTTGTTCCAACGGCCGCAAGTGTATCGTCAACCACGAACACTTTTTGATGCGTGAATTCAGCTGTATATCGGAACACCCGAACGCCGCAGGTGCGGATTTCGTCGAAATAGGCAAATGCAGCCAACCATGGCAGACGGTGGTCGATTGTATCTGGCACCAAGATGCGAACATCCACCCCGCGCAAAGCCGCATGTTGAAGCGCAGTCATAATATCAATATCGGGCACAAAGTATGGCGAGGCGATCCAAACTCTTTCCCTTGCTTCTGCAATTGCGGCAAAGAACAGCATGGCCCCGGTTTCAGTATCGTCACCCGGGCCTGTCGCGACCAAAAGCGCGTTCATGTCCTGTTCGGATTCGCTGCCGGTCCAGTCCACAAGGTCGATCAGGTCTTCGTCATGGGCCCAATGCCAGTCTTCGGTAAAGATCAGTTGCAGCTGCCTGACGATATGGCCTGTCATCTTGATGTGAGTATCACGCCAGGCGCCGAATTTTTCATCCTGCCCCAGATATTCGACGCCAACGTTATGACCGCCAATAAATCCGGTCTCACCATCAATCACTACGGTCTTTCTGTGATTGCGATAGTTGAGTTGAAAGCGAAAATTTGGCCCGCGTTGCTCGCGCGGATCGGCAACATCAACACCGCCCTCACGCAGTGCGTCCAGATATTCGGTTGGCAATCCATAGCTGCCAACGGCGTCAGTCATAAACCGGACATGAACACCGCGTTTCGCGGCGGCAACCAGCTTGTCCTGAAGCTCCATCCCCAGTTCGTCGTCTCGGATTATGTAGAACTGGATCAGAACATATTTCTTGGCCTCGTCGATAGCATGGAAAATCGATTTGAACGTAGCCTCGCCATCAATCAGCAGTTCCGCACCGTTGCCGCGCGAAACCGGCAGATGAGCCAGCGCTTCGAACGGGCGAGGATTCATGAGCATGGTTTCAGGATCAGGTTTGGAGTAATCTGCAAAACTCTTGATACCCTCAACGACCCTTTCGCTTTCCCGCCGTGCAATGCGATAGCCGTGAAATCGATGGTGACCAAGAAACAGATACAAAGGCACGCCAAGCATCGGCGCGGACAAAAGAAAAACAACCCAACCTACCGCACCCTGTGGCGTTCGCGCAGTCTGGGCCGCGCGCACGGAAAACAGGATCGCGCCGCCGTATAGGCAAAATACAGAAAGAGAGACAAGAATGGTCCACATGGTAATCACTGAAACCTAACTGACTATTCCGGACCAGTGTAGATGCGCGACCAGTCTTGCGCCATATCCACGACGACCCACCCCAAATCCGGCCCTTTGTCCAGCCCATCGACTAATTTACCAATCGGACTTTCCCGATCATACGCCCACTCGCGGCCTGCATCGGTGTGGTGCACAAGGATGCCAAGCCGCGGGCCGTCACCGGCGGTCGTCCATTCAAGCATAGCAAAGTCCCCGTCCGAGTTGCCGCCAGCAAGGATCGGGCGTTTGCCGATGGTGCGTTCGATATTTATTGGCTTGCCTTCCTTATCGTCCACAAAGGCAATTCCGGGCTGTTTGACGATTGTCGGAACGCCTTCAACGATTTCGTAGGAACTGCTGTTGTACGTTCCCAGAATTTGCTCTGACGGAATGCCATATGCTTGTTCCGCAAAGACGCGCATGAAGTGAATTCCACCGCCGGATACGATGTATGTCTTAAAACCTTTGTCACGAAGATAACGCAACAATTCCACCATCGGTTGATAGGTCATTTGATCATATGGCAAACCGGTGTCCGGGTGGCGTGCAGTTGCCAGCCAATTGGCAACGTTCGTTTGAAAGTCTTGGACGCTAAGGCCAGAATGCGATGCGTTTACGACTTCGATCAATGCGTCTTTGCCGCCCTTCACAACACTGCCCAGATCACCGTTTGCAGCGGCCTCCAGCGTAGGGCTGGTCAGGATCGACGGATCGGTCTTGGCCATTTCGGCTAACTGGTCCATTGCAAAAATCAATTGAAAGTAAACCGGTTGTTCCGCCCAAAGCGTCCCATCATTGTCGAACACCGCAATGCGATCCGCCGGAGTTACATAATCGGCATCGTTTGGATCCGTTGTGGCCTGAACAAACGATACAATTGCGTTTTTGGTAGACGTCTCTGACCAACTGGGAAGTGGGTCGGACAATGACATAGCGGGGAAAATAAATGCGATAGCGAA
>JBPCWT010000170.1:0-4530 GCA_051009255.1 Ruegeria sp.
TATCATCCCGTATCCAACAAGGTCTGCCACTTTTTCAGATGGCAGTGGCGCACCGGACAAATTCTCATACCGATCAATATCTAGCCCTTCTGAAATCCGAAGACCCATCATAAGGTATTCACTCGCCTGATCATGCGCGGACAGGCGCACCCTTTCTTTTTCTCCGCTTCCACTGGACACAGCATTCAACCATGCGGCCGGAGAAAGATAGGTTTCCGTCGCAAACTTGCGCCCCTGCAAGGTAACGCGGCCATGGGCCCCTGGACCAATGCCGACATAATCACCGTACCGCCAATAGATCAGGTTGTGCTGTGATTCCGCCCCTGCACGCGCGTGGTTTGAAACCTCATAGGCCGGCATCCCGTGTGCTTCACAAATCTCTTGCGTGGCCAGATACATGTCAGCGGCGTGGTCATCCTCTGGCAGGCCGCGCAGCTTGCCAACGGCATAGCGGTCGCCAAACGCAGTTCCATCCTCGATTGTCAGTTGGTACAGCGACAGGTGGTCCACAGTCATGAACAACGCTTCGTTCAATTCCGACCGCCAATCCTCAATGGTTTGATGCTGCCGGGCATAGATCAGGTCAAAACTGACCCGATCAAAGCAATTTCGCGCAATGTCAAAGGCTGCTCGGGCCTCTTCAACCGTGTGAATTCGGCCAAGACGACGCAAATCTTCTTTATTTAGAGCCTGAATTCCCATCGATATGCGATTGACTCCGGCATCGCGATATGCGGCGAACCGTCCGGCCTCAACCGATCCGGGGTTTGCCTCTAGCGTGATCTCCATATCGTTTGCCGGACGCCAGAGCGATCGGGCGCCATCAATCATGGCGGCGACAGTTTCCGGTGCCATAAGCGACGGAGTGCCACCGCCAAAGAAGATTGTGTTAAGAACGCGATCCGGGGTTTCGGCCGCAGAGCGGTCTAACTCAGCTAAATATGACGTAAGCCATTGTTTTTGATCTATATTTTTTGATACATGGCTGTTGAAATCGCAATAAGGGCACTTGGCCTCGCAAAAGGGCCAGTGCACATACAGGCCAAAGCCCCCGCTGCGCCAATCATCCGCCAAAACAGCCCTTTACAAACATCTCAACCGCGCGACCGCGATGGCTGATCCTGTTTTTTTTCCAACGATCCATTTCGCCATAGGTAATGTCATATCCTTGTGGGACAAACATAGGGTCATAGCCGAATCCGTCCTTGCCACAGATCGGCCAGACAAGATGCCCCGGCGCGACACCTTCGAACACCTCGTCATGCCCGTCGGGCCAGGCCAAAACCAATGTACAGCGGAACTGTGCGGTGCGAGGGTGCGATGCGTTTATCGCCTCAAGCTCTTGATGTGCGCGGGTCATGGCCATCATGAAATCGCGACCATTGCCGGTTTCGGCCCAATCAGCGGTGTAAACACCGGGCGCACCATTCAGCGCGTCGATGGTGATCCCAGAATCGTCCGACAGTGCGGGCAGGCCAGTGGATTGCGCTGCGGCGTGGGCCTTGATCCGGGCGTTACCGACAAATGTATCCTCGGTTTCCTCCGGCTCCGGCAGATCCATCTGTGCCGCGCCGACAACCGTCACCCCAAAGGGCGCCAGAAGATGCGTCACCTCTTCCAGTTTGCCCTTGTTGTGGGTCGCCACCAGCAACCTGTCACCGTCGAACTTGCGAGTCATGCGGTGGCGGCCTGCTGCGCGGCCACAAGTTCACCAACGCCCTTTTGGGCCAGATCAAGCAAGGTGTTCATCTGGTCACGGCTGAAAACCGAACCTTCTGCAGACATCTGTACCTCGATCAGTTTACCGGAACCGGTCATGATAAAGTTACCGTCAACGCCTGCCTCGCTGTCTTCGGGGTAATCCAGATCCAGTACCGGTTGGCCGGCATAAATACCGCAGGACACTGCGGCCACCGGATCAACCAGCGGGTCGGATATCACGTCGCCCGCCTTCATCAGCTTGTTAACTGCCAGACGCAGCGCAACCCAGCCACCGGTGATAGAGGCGCAGCGCGTGCCGCCATCGGCCTGTATTACATCGCAATCGACGGTGATCTGACGTTCACCCAATGCAACGCGATCGACGCCGGCACGCAGGGCGCGCCCGATCAGGCGTTGGATTTCGACCGTGCGTCCGCCCTGTTTGCCGCTGGCGGCCTCGCGCCGCACGCGTGTGTTTGTCGCGCGAGGCAGCATGCCATATTCGGCGGTGACCCAGCCCAGGCCGGAGCCCTTGATAAAGGGCGGTACGCGATCTTCGATCGTGGCGGTGCACAACACATGGGTATCGCCCATTTTCAGCAGGCACGAACCTTCGGCGTGCTTGGTAAATCCTGTTTCGATTGAAACCGGGCGCATATCACTTAAATCTCGTCCAGAGGGTCGCATGAAATTTCCTTTGTTTGCTGGCTTGGGGATAACGACTGTTCCCATATGGATGCAAGCCCGATTGACCTTTGCGAGGAGTGCATTTTAATGACAACCCAGCAAGGGATTGCCGATGAGCGAAGCAAGCAAAATTCTGGACGAGATGAACAACCGGTCCCGCGAGGTGTTCCGGCTGATCGTCGAAAGCTATCTGGACAGCGGTGAACCGGTCGGCAGCCGAACCTTGACCCGAACGCTCAGCGAAAATGTCAGCGCCGCGACCGTCCGTAACGTGATGCAGGACCTGGAGTTTCTGGGCCTGCTTGACAGTCCACATATCAGCGCGGGGCGCGTGCCAACGCAAATGGGGCTGCGGATGTTTGTCGACGGCTTGCTGGAGGTTGGTGATCTGGGTGCCGATGACCGGCAAAAACTGGACGATACGTTGGGCAGCAATGCCGGCGACGTGGGTGGCATGCTGGATCGGGTAGGATCAGCCCTGTCACACGTGACACAAGGGGCGTCGCTGGTTCTGACGCCCAAGCACGAGGCCGAGATCAAGCATATCGAATTTGTTTCACTGGCCCACGACCGCGCGTTGGTCGTGCTTGTTTTTTCGGACGGGCATGTCGAAAACCGCCTGTTTTCACCCCCGCCCGGTCAAACGCCAAGTTCGATGCGCGAGGCGGCGAATTTTCTGAATGCATTGATCGAGGGCCGCACGTTGAGCGAGGTGCGCGGACTGATGCAAAGCCAAATAGCCGCCCGGCGACAGGAAATTGACGCCTTGGCGCGTGAACTGGTGGAAAGCGGTATTGCCGCCTGGGATGGTGACGGGTCAGATTCGGGCCGGTTGATTGTGCGGGGCAGGGCGAATCTGTTAGGGGAAACCGATCAGGAAGACGAACTGGACCGCATCCGCACCCTGTTTGACGACCTGGAACGCAAGCGGGACATCGCGGAATTTCTGGAATTGACCGAAGAAGGCGACGGAGTTCGCATTTTTATTGGGTCCGAGAACAAACTTTTTTCACTTTCGGGTTCCTCTTTGGTGGTGTCTCCATATATGAACGCTGATCGAAAGATAATCGGAGCGGTCGGGGTCATCGGGCCCACACGTCTGAATTACGGACGGATCGTGCCGATCGTGGATTATACGGCGCAACTGGTTGGCAAACTTATTTCCGACCGGAGCTAGAGGTAGAGAGATGGCAGAGCCGAAGAACGAAGAGTTTCTGGACGATATTGCAACCGCCGAAGCGGAAGAACTGGCCGATGAGTTGGCAGAAATCAGCGAAGAAGCGCTGGAGCTGGATGCGCTGAGGGCCGAGCGGGATGAGCTGAAAGACAAGTTCATGCGCGCGTTGGCGGACGCAGAAAATTCGCGCAAGCGTGGCGACAAGGCCCGCCGAGACGCCGAGCAGTATGGCGGCTCGAAGCTGGCCCGTGACATGCTGCCGGTCTATGACAATATGAAGCGCGCGCTCGAGGCCGTGACTGATGAACAAAGAGAGCTGGCGGGCGCCCTTATCGAAGGTGTCGAGCTGACGATGCGTGCGCTGAAGGACGTGTTCCAGAAGCATGGGATCGAGGTCATAACGCCCGAAGTTGGTGAGCGTTTCGATCCAAACATTCACGAGGCCATGTTCGAAGCCCCGGTTCCGGGAACCCGGGCGGGTGATATCATTCAGGTGTCGGCCGAGGGGTTCATGTTGCATGACCGCTTGTTGCGCCCGGCGCAGGTGGGCGTTTCGTCAACCCCAGCGGGTTGATTCGCACCCTATGGGGCGCGTCGCCTCCGGCGAGAGTATTTTTGAAAAGATGAAGGGGCGGTCAGGTTTTGGCCGCCTCTTTCAGTTTGTAGATCAGATCGAGCGCTTCGCGCGGTGTCAATTCGTCCGGTAGTATGTCCGTCAGTATATCTGTCACTGGCGAGGATTTCGGCGATGGCGCGGGCGGGGGCGGCGCTGCGGAGAACAACGGCAGGTCGTCGATCAAGGCCTTTTGCTTGCCGCCTTCGCGCTCTGTCTTTTCCAGCTGTTCCAGCACGATACGTGCGCGATCCACGACAGACGCGGGAAGACCGGCAAGCTGGGCAACCTGAACACCATAGGACCGGTCGGCGGCGCCTTTGTGAACTTCGTGCAGAAAGATTACCTCGCC
>JBPCWT010000171.1:0-2995 GCA_051009255.1 Ruegeria sp.
GGTGACCCAATCGCCCACGTCCTGATCGCTCGCCGTAACCGACCCGACAACCGCACCCGACGCGTTCTCCAGAACAACACCATCCGAAGCACTGAGCGAGGGCGCATCATTCAAGGCCGCGGTCGGAGTTGATGAATCGTCAGTTGTTGCCGGTGTCATCTCATCGGGATGGGATTGAAGCGAACCGTTTCGAGCTGGAGCATCCTCTAATACAGGGCCGGTTGGCTGAGCGCCTGCTGAATGGCCCGAAGGCAGAGCTGCGCCGATCGTTGACCCAGGCATAACCACTGGTTCAATATTGCCAACCGAGTTTAAAAGTTGCGACTTGATTGCGACGAGCGGCAGTTCTTGAGAAGAAATTCCTGGACGGGCGAAATCCACTGCTGCTGGGTCGAATGACGCTTGGTGCGCCTGGGGACCGCCATCCCTTTCGCCAGCCTCTTCTTCGAAGACCGGCAGTGCGAAATCCCCGGCCGCACTCACATAACCGGTCAAGCTTGCAAGTGCTGCAGGCACCGCCGCGGCTACATTCAGATCGGCACCCTTCGCCGCACCCAGATCGGCCGCCTGAAAATCTGCGGCCTCTGGTTTTGGGGTTTTGGGATCGCCTGCGCCAGCCTTATTCTTGGGCTGCGTCTTCGGAGATGACTTTGGATCCTGCGCCATGGGGTACTCACACACCAAATAACGCCCCCGCCAAAAATGTACGGCATTTGAACGATCAAGTCATTGCAATTTAAGGTTTATCGTTACCGAATGGTTAATGCACCGACGGTTGGAAGCGCGCCTATTTTTGCGCCAGAACGTGGCCCCGGCCTGGAACAACGGCCCAGCCTTTTCCGGTGGCTACCTGTTGCTGGATCCAGGCCTGAGCGTATTCGCTTTGCGCCTGAGCCAGGTTGAGCCGGTTATCGAGACGTGTCCGCTCTGCATCCAACACATCGTCGATGGTAACCACGCCCGCCTCATAGCTGCGCCGTGCCAGGTTGAGAACACGCTCGGCGCTACTCGTTGCCTTGGAATAGGCCCCGACCTGATGACTTCGGGCATGGGTCAGCGTGAGTGCGACCTGAACCTCTTCGATGGCGGAAACATAAGCCAGCCGGTGGTCAAGCTCGGCCTGACGCGCGGTTGAAAGCGCGACATTGCGTGCAACCTGCCGGCGGGCTTGGTCAAAAACCGGTAAAATCAGAGAAGGCCCGAACGACCAGGTGTCCGTCTGTCCGGCGGTGATGCTGCCCGTCAGGTGCAATGAAGGATAAAGTTGGGCCTCCGAGACACCTACCGCGGCCGTTGCTGCCGCAAGTCGGCGCTCGGCTGCACGAATGTCTGGACGATTGCGCAGGAGATCGGCGGGAATCCCTGATTCAGAACCACCTTTGACGCCCGGAATTCCGCGGGATTGTTTAAGCCGATCTGCAACCGTGCCAGTCGGCAGATCAAGCAGAGTTGCAATACGGAAAGTGCTGACCCTGGCCTGCGCAACCAGGATCGGCAGCGAGGCCTCGGCGGTGGCAAGAAGCGACTCCGCCTGGGCGACCTCCAGTTGCGTGCCTTCCTGTGCATCGGCCCGCTGACGCGCCGTATTCAATGTGCGTCGACGACTGGTGATCGTCTCTCGGGTTATTTGCGCCGCCAACTGATAGTACCTGACCAGGACATAGCTGGTCACAACGTCCGCGAGATACGCCAGTTTGACCGTCCCGGCATCGAATTCGGCGGCCTTCAATTCGGCCAGGCTTTTTTCGCGCGAGCGGCGAAACTCGCCAAATAGGTCAAAAACAAAAAATGCATCCGCGTTCAAAGACGACGTCTCATCGATGACACCAAGCGATGTTTCGCGCCGCCTGGCATCCAGCGATGCATTGCCATCCACCTGTTGGGCAAGCCCAAACAGACGTGTATTTTCCTGCGCTGCCACAATGCGTTCCATGGCCGTCCGGACGTTCAGGTTTTGGTCAAGCCCGATCGCCACCAGATCGTTCAGCGCAGGGTCGTTGAACGATTTCCACCAGGCAAGACTGGAGGCCTCGAACAGCTCTTCAGTTGCACCGCCAACAAATTTATGTGGTGGGTCTAATTCTGGTGCGGTGTAATCCGGACCAAGCGCAGCACATCCCGAAAAGAGAGTGGCCACAGCAACCCACGCTGCCTGCTTCATTTTTGCCTCTGTCGCCTTGCACGAAAACTGATTGGATCGCTCGCACAAATGGTCGTTATTCATTTTTTTCGCAGCATATGAAGGGATCGAGACACAACCCAGTGTTGATTGATGTCTGAGTTGATACAATTTTTGCCCGTGCTTTCACTGGCACACCCCATTTTGGGGTGCACCAAGTCCGGCAAGCAACCTCACAGGCACGGACATCCCAAGTAACCGGTTGTTAACTCTGTCAGGCCCATACAGCCGTCATTGGTCCTGACCTGGACAAAAGCATGAGTGACGACACGATAAACGGCGGTGCCGGCAACGATACGATCTTCGCAGGCATTGGGAATGATCTGGTCTTTGGGGGCCTCGGGTCAGATCTGATTTTTGGCGGCGACGACAACGACACATTGTCTGGTGATGAAGGCGCTGACAGCCTGTTTGGCAACGCCGGATCGGACAGCCTGACCGGTGGGGCTGGCAATGACACGCTTGATGGCGGCGCGGGTGCCGACACGCTGGAAGGTGGCGAAGGCTCTGACCGATACACCGCTGACGATCTTGACACCGTGAGTGACACTGGCCTCGTCGGCTATGACACAGTTGATCTGGCTGATGCGTCCGGACTGACCATTTCACTATCGCGTTGGAGCGGGATCGAACGTGTCAATGGGTTTACCGGCAACGATCAATTGGATGCGACGGGGCTGTCCGACGCGTATTTCCTGTTCGGCAACTCCGGCGATGACACTTTGATCGGCGGCAATGGGCATGACACGATCTTGGGCGGTGACGACGACGACAGCATTACCGGCGGTGCGGGAAACGACCAGCTTCTGGGTGGCA
>JBPCWT010000172.1:0-4294 GCA_051009255.1 Ruegeria sp.
TTGAGTTGGCTAAAATTGCCAAGGCCGATCGCCATCGAGACACCCGCGAAACCCAGTGCAACGCCCAATAATCTCCCTTTGGTCAGGCGTTCGTCCTTAAAGATGATGGCGGCGACAATAACTCCGAAAATTGCAGTTGCGGCATTCAAGATCGAGGTCAGACCAATCTCTATATGCAATTGCCCCCATGCCATTAGCGAAAATGGGATGACGTTGTTGAGCAGCCCCATGACAATAAAGGCGCCCCAAGTTTGCAAATCGCGCGGAACCGGCAATTTCATGGCCCACACGACAATCCAAAGAAAAACCGTGGCCCAAAACACTCGGTGCAGGACCGAAGTCATAACCGGGATCGTATCCAACGCGATGCGGATAGAAACAAATGATGCGCCCCAGATGACGCCCAGCAGAATTAACTCTGACCACGCGCGGGGGGAAAGGGATTTTTGAATCGACATGTCCTCGGATCGCATTTTGAATCGTGCAAATACGACCCGGATCCTGCGAAAAAGAAAACCCCGCCTGAAAAGGCGGAGTTCTACAAAAGATTTGTTGCTCGGATTAGTTCAAGGCGTATGTCACTTGCAGCCCAGCGCTCCACGCGCTGTTGCCGGTGAAAACACCGCCTGTATTGGTAACCGCATCGCCAATTTCGGTGTAACGAATGCCGCCGGAAATCTTGGCTTTCTCAACATTGTAGGTTCCACCGAGGCCAACGCTCCACGATCCGTCCGTCGGGCCCAGGTTCGAGGTTGGCAAGCCCTTCGAAGCTTCATATCCAAGGGTGACCGCGCCAGAGAATGCATCGTTAAACTTGTATCCCATGCCCAGCGAATAGGTAAATGTGTCCGATTGGTAATCGACAAGGTTTTTACCTCGCCCATCCACATATACCGGTGGCGCATAAACCAGTTGTGGCCAATCTGCCCAACGGATTGACCCAAAAAGCAACGTGCGCGGTGCGACGCCAGTCTGGAAATCCAAGTTAACGGATTGAGGTGTCTCAAATTGAGATTCCGTGTCAAGCGGAGGTGAGGCCGTTAGCGGATCAAGCGACTCTGTTTGAGACCAATCGTGAGTTATTTTTGAATTGTACGTAAGGGCTACGCGCGCGGCTATTTCCGGCTTTTCCCATGCTACACCCAGCACGTATCCCACACCAACATCAGAATCAGTGTCAACCTCGTAACCATTCACGGCCGGTACTGCTATTGACGCCTTCGCTTTCTGGATGCGCAGCCCACCGATTGCGCTTACGCCGCCATCAAATTTGTACCGCATCAATGCAGTAATTGCATCAAAGTCCGCCTCGGCCCTCAACACATCTTGTCGCCCACCTGCTACTGGATTCCATGAAAGTGGGTAGTTCTTCGCATATTTAACATCTGCGCCGTACGGCTGATCATAAATCAGTGCAAGGTCCAGTTTTTCGGTTAGCGCTTTTTTGTAGGCCAAATGCGGTACAAAGAAATCATTGGCGACGTCGCCTGAGTCATACCACCTAATCCAGGGATGGTCATGGTCCCGCTGATGTCTGGTGACGCGTAGCCCAGACGAAACTGAACTGCCGATCCTTCCTCAAAAAGAATGTTAACTCCCTGGCCGCTGCGGTCGATACCGCCTGCCTGCACTGCTGTCGCGCCGACGCACAATGCGCACGCTTGGATAAGCGTCTTCTTCATTTATCCCTCCCTCGTGGATAATCAGGGTCGGCGTGTTCCTCCAGATCGACACAACCGGTCCTGCAAATTCTTGAACGAGGCGTATACAACCGGCCTTGAAAACATCGCCAACGGGTGACGAAGCGTTAGGTTTGGTCAGCGACCTGAGGGTGTGTTGCAAAACTGTTACGCATCTAGAGCGCGTGTCTTGTGCTCAAAAAGGGCGTTTCTTTTGGCAAGTCAAAACGGCAGGGATTACATTTTATCGCTTCGTAGGCATATCTACATGCAATAATGTATAATGTTATAAAGCAATTAGTTTTGCGTCACGTAAGATGTAAGTGACAGTCTGAGGTCAGCTTGATTTGGAATTCGAGTGATGTTTTGGCACGCTGTTTCGGCTCTCAGACCATACATTCAGGAAAATACCCGCAAAGATGACGGCTGCCCCTGTCAGTATCCAGCGATCCAGTGGCTCGTTATACAGAATCATCCCAACAATCGCGATAGTCGGCAGGCGGGCAAAGTCGAAGGGCACGACCACGGTCGCCGGAGCGATGGCCAAGGCGTTTGTGATGCAAAAATGAGCCAACAAACCGGCAAGCCCAACCAAAATCAAAAACGGCGCAGTCTGAGTTGTTGGTAGGGTTATTTGACCATCAAAACCCGCCGCTGCCAGGCCAAGAACCGCCTGCATCACCGTCAACCAAAACACGATGCAAGCGATGCTGGTGTACCTTGTAAGTCTCTTGGTCGTGATTGTCGTCAGGGCAAAGAAAATGGCGCACAGCCCAGCAGCGATGACACCCATGCTGAGGGGCGCAGTTCCCGGCCTTGCGACAATCAATATGCCGACAAAGCCGATTATGGCGGCAATCACACGCGCTTGTGTAAGCCTCTCACCCAACAGCAGTGGAGACAGCAGTATCACCCAAAGTGGCTGAGTAAACTCCAGTGCAAATACCTGTGCCAGCGGGATTACACCCAAAGCATAAAACCAAAAGTTTTGTGCGGTGAAATGCATGGTGTTTCTGATGGCATGCAGCCCTAGCCGTGACGTGGACACCTGATGCCAGTTGCGCGTGACGGAAAGTATCAGCACGACCACAACAACACCGACGAAACTGCGATACATCATTATCTCGAATGTATCGTGGGCGACGCTCAATTCCCGTCCGGCAATCGCCATAGATGAAAAAGAGGCGATGGCCCCGGTCATCCATATTGCTGCCTTGCCGATTTGCGCCTTGTCGGTGTCCATCAAATTTTTCTTAGGTCATGAAATCGTAGCGATAGTGGTCTTTCAGATTCGCCTGAGCAACCTTTGTTTTCTAAAATAAAAGCCGGGAAAAATCCCGGCTTGTCTACGTCACTCCCATTCAATCGTTCCTGGGGGTTTGGACGTTATGTCGTAGGTGCAGCGGTTGATTCCCTTGACCTCGTTAATGATCCGCGTCGCCGTTTCGCCCAGAAACTCGTGGCTGAAAGGGTAATAATCTGCTGTCATCCCATCGACAGACGTAACCGCACGCAGGGCGCAGGCATAGTCGTACGTACGACCATCGCCCATGACGCCGACGGTGCGAACAGGAAGTATGGCAACGAAGGCCTGCCAAATCTCGTCATACAGCCCATGTTTGCGGATCTGATCGATGTAAATCGCATCCGCTTCGCGTAGAATGCTTAGCTTTTCACGCGTAATCTCTCCGGGGCAGCGAATGGCCAGACCCGGACCGGGGAATGGATGGCGGCCAATAAAGCTTTGCGGCAGGCCAAGTTCACGGCCAAGCGCGCGCACCTCGTCTTTGAACAGTTCGCGCAGCGGTTCGACCAGTTTCAGACCCATCTTTTCCGGCAACCCGCCAACATTGTGGTGCGACTTGATTGTAACCGATGGCCCGCCGCTAAAAGACACCGACTCTATCACATCCGGATAGAGAGTGCCTTGCGCAAGAAATTTAGCGCCTTCTATCGAATCTGCATGTTTCTGGAATACGTCGATGAACAGTTTTCCAATGATTTTGCGCTTGGTTTCAGGGTCGGACTGACCGTCCAGCTCGCCAAGGAACAGATCGCTTTCGTCGGCGTGGATCAGGTGTATGTTGTAATTGTCGCGGAACATTGAGACGACTTCCTGCGCCTCGTTCTTGCGCAACAGGCCATGGTCCACGAAAACACAAGTCAATTGATCGCCAATTGCCTCGTGGATAAGGATTGCAGCAACCGATGAATCAACGCCGCCGGACAACCCGCAGATAACCTTTTTGTCGCCAACTTGTTCGCGTATTTTACGCACCATCTCGTCGCGATATGCGCCCATGGTCCAATCACCAGTAAAGCCTGCAAGTCTGACAAAGTTTTCGTACAGTTTTGCGCCTTTGGGTGTGTGGTGAACTTCGGGATGGAACTGAACCGCATAAAAATGACGGTTTGTGTCGCCTGTAATGGCAAAGGGCGCATTGGGTGAGGTTCCGAAAACCTCAAAACCCGGCGCTATTTCACTGACATGATCGCCGTGGCTCATCCAGACTTGCTCGTCACCATCCGAAAACCACCCGTCCAGTATACCTAGCTTTCCCTTTGGCGTTACATATGCTCGCCCAAATTCCGCTGTTCCATGACCGCTTTCAACC
>JBPCWT010000173.1:0-4402 GCA_051009255.1 Ruegeria sp.
GGTCTAAACTTGCCGAAACTTTAAACCAATCTCTTCCAGCTTTAATTGCTTGTCCGCCATTCTTAATATCCCGCGTTCTAAACATAACAGCAGACCCATTCAATTGAGCAGGCTCAGCTAGGCGGCAAGGCCTATACAAATCTAGGGGCACTGCCTGATTGATTAGTTCGTTAGCCTTCACACAGCCGAAACCAATAAACCTCTTACGACTATCTTGGGCGTCTCTTTACTTCTATTCCAAAACCGTAATATACAATTCTGTAACCCCAGAACATTGAGGTGGAAGATGCTGAGGCTGAGTGACAAGCCTGTGATTGCAAAGGGTAATCGCCAGCATGTGTATTCCCATCCGAACGATCCTATTGCCCTTGTAAAGGTGCCGCAGCCGGGTACGTTTGACGCCCAAGGTCATCTTCCCGGCACCTCTTGGATCGGACGCCGATTTCGCGTGGCGACCATGTACAATGGCTTTTTACGAGAGTTTCGCCAGTACCTGGAACTAAAAGCCCGTCAGCAAGAACCCGGTGTGGTGCTGCCAATATGCGAAGTTCATGGCACCATTCCAACTGATCTGGGTTTGGGGCTGGTTTACGAGCGCATTTCAGACCCGGATGGCACTCTGCCGCCCACGCTGAAAGAGATGATGGCAGCAGGCCGCCTCGAACCCTGGCATTTGAATTTGCTACATGGCTTTTTCGATACGTTGATCGAGCATCACGTCGTGGTCAGCAACAAGAACCCAAACAACATTGTGTTCCAAACGCAAGGAGTTGGCCGGGGCAGGTTTGTCTGGATTGACAGTTTCGGCTGCAAACAAGCCCTGCCACTTCGAAAATGGTCCAAGTGGCTGAACACGCGCGGTTTGAACCGTGTACGCGACCAGATCGTTGGTAAAGCCGAGAAGGCGCTTGCGCGAAGCAACAAAGTAAGTTGACAGCGCGTGACGTGACGCGCGCTTACGTATGGTCCCAAGCGACCTCGGATTGGGATTGGCCTACAAGTGCATCTTTGATCGCAATGGCACGCTGTCTCTGACCCTTATGGGGATGAATGACCAAGGCTGTTTCGAACCCAGGTACTTGACGCTGTTGAACACCTTCAATTACCGAGCAGAAACAAACCCGCGCTTCGTCCGCTGACCCCACATGTGGTTACAATTTCCGAAGAGCAAAGTTGTGCTTGCGAATTACGCCGTCATTGAATTCATATCCGAAATTCTGAAGGTCTCGGTTGTATACCTCGCCAATTGCCTTGCTGGTTTCCGCGGAAAAGTATTCCCTGTAGTCGCGCCTCTTTGATTTTTTTCGATGCTTGAAGAACATACGTCTGCTGCCAATTTCTTGAAGCACGACGCCAAGGTCTTTCTCGAAGGTCTCAAACCGTCCCAGGAAATCCAATGGCATTTCTCCGTTGTCGCCTACGAGAAAACTGGATTGGGGTCTGAAATATGGTAAATCCAGATACTGTGAAGGCTCTTCAATAAACGAAGACAGGAAGCCGTCAAAACTGTTATGATTTGCCACCAATTCCAATTCCTTGCGCCGCTCGATGACATAGTGATAGGCGGATACCAAACGGTCCCATGGGTTCCGGACAAAGCTGAATTTGAAGTAGTCTTTGTCCTGCGGCCCCAATTGTTCAAGATGCGCAAATATTGACGAGTGCTTGTCGATTGCCGGAGAAGGGTCGTGTTTGGTCAGGCTGCCGAAATTCGGCCGGCGCAGGATTGTAGAAACCGTTGATCCCCCGGTTTTCGGAATATGTACGAAGACAGTTTTTAGCGTGGGATAGATGGGCACCGATTTTCTACGCCTCCTTGCCGACAACGCGTGGGGCGCAAGCGCGCCGAAGGACACTCGCAACATGCGCGAGAGCGATGGTACACTTCGGTGGACGGCAAGAAAAGCGAATAGGCGCGCCGTAGATACAATTGGCCACACCCGTCTTTACGGTTATCTATGCGGCGCTAATACCAGATTGCTAAAATCAGAGTTTCGAATGCGCGGAAGTATCCCGCCCCACCTCAGAACCGGTAGTTCAATAACAAGGCAAGCGTGGTCACATCCAGATCCCCATAATCACGACTGAAATCCGAGAATTCAGAATGCACCACCTCGGCCCCAATCGTGACGCTCTCTCGGATGAAACGCTCATATCCAAGGCCCACGAAGTAACCATTGCCTTTGCCGGGGTTTATATTGCCGCGGGCGTGAGTGTCGATGACACCATAGCCAACACTGGCGTAGAACATATTCAAACCACTTTCGATGCCGCCGCGCGCACCAAGTCGCGAGTAGTAAATTTCAAAGCCCGGATCGATCTCAAGTCCTGACCGAGTGTGTTGCAGGAAAACACCCGCTATGTAATCACCAAAATCGTAGTCCCAGGCCAGTTTCGCGCCATAGATCGCGCCACTGGCACCGTCCACATCGGGGGCATAGCCAAGCTCTAAACCAACAGAGAAACCCGTCCAGTCGACGCTCGTCGCAGACAGTGCAGCCGGGATTTCGGACGGTGTTAGGACGCTGGATTCTTCAGGTTCGTTTGCCATTGAGGCTGCCGGATACATCGCAGCAAGAACAAGGGCGACGGCGTGGAGGCGCACTGTCATTTTGACCAATTCCATATAAAAATTCAATAAGACCCAACTTTAGCGCAGCCGCCTTGCTTTACTCTAGGTCAAGAATCCAAAGCCGCGAAAATGCGGCGGCTGTTGTGTCAAGGCGACAACAGGTGTGGAATGCGTAAATTCAGATGCTCCCAGCGCTTTACCATGTACCCGTTTCGGGATTGCTGCCGGGTCAGCAGAGGTCATTCTCCGGGGTGATGTTGTTTGTTCGTTCGTGTCGCGGTGGAACGAATGGCTGAAACCGCAGCCGCAAGGCAGTCATTGGCGCACTGCGGAGCGAATTACAATAACGAGCCCGAACCGGACATAGTTCACCGACCTTCTGTCCCCGAACCGGGCAAGGAACGCCCAGAGGCACTTCGGACATTGCGCAAATTTGTTGCAGTAGCTGATGAACAGAGAGATTTGCAAAACAATGCAATCGTCCGACGTTTCTTGGCAGATGGCAGCATCTCGACCAATCAAGGCATGTTAGTTTCTAATCGCATTTCGAAACCGAACTATCATTGATCAACTGGCGCGACTCCTGCGATGGCGCGGTGCGTGCGCGGGATGCCCAGGACAATCCGGCACGGGGCGATCACGCAAAATGTTGGTCAAACCCTTCGGGCACCTGCGATTCCAAACCCGCCAGATTCCGGCGCAGGGATGAGGTTTTGGCCGTTCCCAAAAGGACCGAGGCCGCAAGGGGATGGCGGTGGGCAAAATGCAGGGCCGCTGTTGCCAAGGGGATGTTCAGCGCCCTGGCTTTGCTCTCTAGCTCTGTGACTTTTGCGATGATTTCGGGCGTGGCTGGTTCATAGTCATAAGTCGCGCCGTCTACCGCCCCTGTTGCAAGGATGCCGGAATTGAAGATGCCGCCCAGCACAAGGCTGGTGCCCTGTTGGTGGCATTTTGCGCAAAGCGCGTCCTCGGCAGAGCGGTCAAGCAGCGTCAGGCGACCGGCCAAAAGGATCACGTCAATGGGGCCATGTTCCATCACATCAAGGCAGATTTGATTTTCATTCACGCCAAGACCAAAGGCCCTGATCCGCCCCTTTTCCTTCAGCCGCACAAGGCGTTCATAGCCTGATCCCAGAAACGCCTCCATGTGGTGCGCATTTTCGGCCCCGTGGGTATAGGTGCCGATGTCATGCACAAAAACGATGTCGCAATAGGTGGTCTTCAACAGGTCAAGGCTATGTTCCAGTGATGCCTCCAGCCCATCACCGGAATAGTCGTGGCGCACGTCGTTGGGCAGCGGATCAACAAAGCCGTCGGCCTCGGCCATGGGCTGTCCGGGGGACAGAATTCGCCCCACCTTGGTCGAGATCACGTGCCCGTCCCGATCCTTGTTCGACAGGAACCGGCCCAACCGCTGTTCGGCAAGTCCGCGCCCGTATCGCGGAGCTGTGTCGAAATAGCGAATGCCCGCGTCCCACGCGTCTTGCAGCACCTCTTGGGCCCCGTCGTCGCTGACCGCGCGATAAAGGTTGCCGATGCTGGCGCAGCCAAAAGATACGTCGGTGACTTTGACCTCGGTCTTGCCGATTTGGTTTCGTTTCATCATGCTGCCCCTTTGCGCGAAACGCCCCCGTTAAAGGTATATTCAGCGATAGAGGCAGGTTTCATTTCAATCGAGAATCCTGCGCGGGTCGGTGCCTGATAGGCGCCGTTTTTGACGATGCAGGGATCTTCGAAATGTTCGTGCAGGTGGTCGACGAATTCGATGCGCTTGCTGTCTTTTTCGCGCGAAATTGCGACGTAGTCGATCATCGACATGTGCTGCACATA
>JBPCWT010000174.1:0-12126 GCA_051009255.1 Ruegeria sp.
GCTGTGCCAACTGGATGTTTTTGGCCGCTTCAGGTCAGCGGATCCGTCAGGTAAAGGCGAATTTTCGTGCCGCCGTGATCGACGATCGGGCCTGCGGGCAAAAAGGGCAGGCGCGTAGCGCCGGCAAGGCCATGACTGCTGGTTACAATGCCGACTTTCCATCCCGAGAACCGCTGTGTCAGGATTTTGCCAAGTGATCCGTACAAAGAGCGCAGGCGCTTTTCGTCACCGATGCGCGCACCATAGGGTGGGTTTGCAACAACAAGACCCGTCGGGCCAGCCGGTGGTTTCAGTTCGCTGATGGATCGCTGGCTAAACGAAGTGATATCCCCGACACCTGCGCGGCCTGCGTTTGCCGCAGCAGAAGCAATTGCACCGGCGTTTCTGTCCGAGCCGCAGAATTTCAGAGCCGTCTCCGTCGTGTTGCCGGCGGATTGCATCGCGCTCCATTGGTTTTGGTCGAAAGTTGTTAACTTTTCAAAGGCAAAGCTGCGATCCCTGCCTGGGTTCAGACCCAGGGCAATCTCGGCTGCTTCGATAACAAAAGTACCTGAACCACACATTGGGTCGAGTACTGGCTGAGATCCATCAAACCCGCATTCCCGCAGAAACATGGCCGCCATAGTTTCCCGCATTGGCGCCTTGGCAACTGCTTCCTTGTGGCCGCGTTTGTGCAGCAATTCACCCGATGTATCGATTGAAAAGGTGCATATGTCCTTTTCGATACGCAACATGACCCTAAGAGGCGCATCAGCCGACACAGGGGCGCTAAGGGTTTCTGATATGGCGCGTTCGATGCGCTGGCGCGCCGCACCCCCGTGATAGATGCGCGATTTCCGACTGGTTGCCTCGATTTTGATCGGGACATCCGAACGCAAAACTTCACCCCATGGGAATTTCCGCGCGCGCTTGTCCAACTGGGCCAGATGCACGGCGGGAAATGACCCGATACGGGCCAGAACACGGTTCGCGCCGCGCAGCGCCAAATTTGCGCGCCAAACCTCGGACCAGCCGCCGCGACAGACGACACCGCCGGGCACAATGCGCACCCCGGCAAAGTCATTTTCGATCGCTTCAGCGCCTAGCGGTGCCTCAAGACCGGGCGTGGCTGCCAGAAAAATTTCCATATCATCTTTTGTGGTCATTTCGGCTGCTTACACCGGTTGGGGCGCAAGGGCGACTGACAATTTCCTGGACTAAGGTTCCACAAGGGTTGCGTCACATCCGCCGAATGCGTCGATCAAACGCAATTTTGGGCGGTAACAGGTTTGCGTTTATTCACGTCCGCGCGTAAACGGGCCGTGATCAGATTTGCGCCTGCGGATTCCCGTCTGTTTCTGGCGTATTTAATAAGGCATTGGACCGTAAGCACGGGTATTGCATTGCCGGGGCGAGACGCCGATTGTGGAAGGCGCAGGAAAGAGGCTTGGAAGAACGTAGCAACATGCAAACTTTCAAACTTAAAAAAGGGTTGGATTTGCCGGTGGACGGCGCGCCCGAGCAAAAAATCCATCCGGGGCCGGAATTCTCGACCGTTGCCGTATTGGGTGATGACTACATCGGTCTAAAACCACGAATGCTGGTGCAGGAAGGGGACGAGGTCAAACGCGGCACGCCACTGTTCTGCAACAAGGACGTACCCGATGCGATGATCGTCGCGCCGCTTAGCGGCAAGGTTACAGCGATCAATCGTGGCGCGCGCCGGGTTTTGCAAAGCGTCGTTATCAAGGTGTCGGACGTAAACGACAATGGCGTCGACTTTTCAGATGTTGGCGATGCTGACACGCCAAAGGGCGTTACAGCCAAGCTGTGCGCCGCGGGTCTGTGGACATCGTTCAGAACCCGACCGTATTCCAAGATGCCTGTACCAGGCGAAACGCCAGCAGCCATTTTCGTGACCGCGATGGACAGCGAGCCACTGTCAGCCGATACCGCGCTTGTCATTGCAGATGCAGCCGAAGCGTTTGCTGCGGGTCTTGCTGCGGTGTCCCATTTGACCGAAGGCAAAACCTATCTCTGCCAGAAAGACGGTGATGCCATTCCGGGAGGCGATCAGCCCGGCATTGAAACCGCTGCCTTTGCAGGGCCACATCCATCAGGTCTTGCCGGAACTCACATACATTTTCTGGCACCACCCGCCGCGAATTCACAGGTCTGGACGATCGGTTATCAGGATGTGATCGCAATTGGCCGCCTGATGCAGACGGGGTATCTTGACCCCAATATCGTGATCGCACTGTCGGGCCCGGCCGCGCGTCAACCGCGCCTGATACGCACTGTGATGGGGGCGTCAACCGAAGATTTGGCCCGCGACGAAATTGGTATCGATGAACCGGTTCGCGTCATTTCGGGCTCTATATTGTCGGGACGTCAGGCTGACGGTCCACAAGCATTTCTCAGCCGTTTCGCGCGTCAAATTTCCCTGATCCGCGAAGACCGTGATCAGATTCCGCTGGGCTGGATCCGCGCGATGCCATCGAAATATGCTGTGCAACCCGTTTTAGGGTCAGCCTTTGCCAGAAAACTGTATTCTTTCACCAGTAATCTGAACGGTGGCCGTCGCGCGATGGTTCCCACCGGAACATTCGAAGAGCTGATGCCGCAGGATTATCTGCCAACACAATTGCTACGGGCATTGCTGGTGATGGACACGGACAGCGCGCAGGCACTTGGCGCCATGGAACTGGACGAAGAAGATCTGGGGCTTGTGGGGTTTGCCTGCCCGGCCAAGTATGAATACGGGCTCGCGCTGCGCGACTGCCTGACAAAAATTGAAAAGGAGGGCTGAGCCGAATGGGTTTGCGCAGCTTCTTTGACCGGATCGAGCCGAACTTTACCAAGGGCGGCAAATTCGAAAAACTCTTTCCCATCTACGAGATGGTCGAGAGTATATGTTACACGCAGAAAACCGTAACCACGGTTGCACCCCATGCGCGGTCCTACGTGGATATGAAACGGATCATGACTTATGTCATGCTGTCCACGATCCCTTGCGTTCTGTTCGGGATGTGGAACACAGGGCTGCAGGCAAATTCGGCGCTGGCCATTATGGGCCCCGAGGCGGCCACCGGCTGGCGCATCGCCATTTTGCAGGCACTTGGCATCACGATGGACCCGGCCAGTCTGTTCGGGAACGTGATGCACGGGTTCCTTTATTTTCTGCCCATTTACCTTGCCACATTGATTGTTGGCGGTATCTGGGAGGTTCTTTTTGCCGTTGTTCGCGGGCACGAAGTAAACGAAGGTTTCTTTGTTACCTCTATGCTTTTTGCGCTGATCCTGCCCGCCACCACGCCACTTTGGCAGGTGGCGCTTGGAATTTCGTTTGGCGTGGTGATCGGCAAAGAGGTGTTCGGCGGCACCGGCAAGAACTTCCTCAACCCCGCATTGGTGGGCAGGGCGTTCCTGTATTTTGCCTATCCGGCCAATATGTCGGGCGACGCGGTCTGGACACCGGTTGACGGATTTTCCGGGGCCACGGCGTTGGCCGTATCGGCTGCCGATGGGTATCAGGCGCTGGCCACCGACGGCATCACCTGGTGGAATGCATTCTTTGGTTCTATTCAGGGAAGCTTTGGCGAAACCTCGGTGGTGGCTTGCCTGATCGGATTGACCTTCCTTCTGGTAACCAAGATTGCCAACTATCGTCTGGTTGTGGGCTGCTTGGCTGGAACGATCGCCTTTACCTGGTTGCTGAACCTGATCGGTTCCGACACCAACCAGATGTTCGCCATGCCATGGTACTGGCATCTGGTGTTGGGCGGATATGCATTCGGCCTAGCCTTTATGGTGACAGAACCCGTCTCGGCCAGCCACACGAATTTGGGCCGCTACATCTATGGCGCGCTGATCGGTGTGATGGTTGTTCTGATCCGCGTGGTTAATCCCGCGTTCCCCGAAGGCATGATGCTCGCCATCCTGTTCGGCAACGTTTTTGCGCCGCTGATCGACTATTTTGTCGTGCAGGCAAACATCAAACGGAGGGCGCGTCGCCATGTCTGATACGCAACCCCAAGAACCCAAAGGCGCGATTGCCCGGTTCCTGGCGGCCTCGCCGGACTCGGTTGGCAAAACGATCTTTTTCGCCGTGGCCGTCTGCCTTGTCGCCTCGATGATTGTATCTGCGGCGGCCGTCAGCCTGCGCCCCGTGCAAGAAGCAAACAAGCTGAAAGATAAGCAGGTGAACATCCTGCAGGTTGCCGGTGTCTATGAACCCGGCATCAACGTTACCGAAGCATTCGCCGCGTTCGAGCCGCATGTGGTTGAGCTGGAAACAGGCAACTTTGTCGACGATCAGTTTGACCCGAACACATTCGACGATCAGGCCGCCGCCAGCGACCCGGAGCTTAGCGTCGTGCTTGAAGACGATCCCGCAGGGATTGGCCGCAAGGCTATGTATCGCGTTGTCTACCTGTTGCGGGATGATGCGGGTGGGTTGAACAAGGTGATCTTGCCGCTGCATGGTTACGGTCTATGGTCCACGCTGTACGGTTTTATCGCGCTCGAAAACAACGGCAACGACATTTACGGGCTGCAATTCTATCAGCACGGCGAAACACCGGGCCTTGGGGCCGAGGTGGATAACCCCCGTTGGAAAGCCCTGTGGAATGGCAAGAAACTGCGGGATGACGCGGGCGATCTGCAGATCACCGTCGCCAAGACACAACCCGCAGCCGGACCCGATTTTTATATCGACGCACTGGCCGGTGCCACGCTGACAACTGTTGGTGTCGATAACCTTGTGAAGTTCTGGATGGGTGATGCGGGCTTTGGCCCGTTCCTGGCCAAGCTGCAAGCAGGAGAGTTCTGATGTCACAGACAAGAAAGGAACTGTTGGTCGATCCGCTTGTCGACAACAACCCGATCACCCTGCAGGTGCTGGGCATCTGTTCGGCGCTGGCGGTTACGTCATCGTTGCAGGTTGCCTTTGTGATGGCGCTGGCGGTGACATTTGTTACGGCATTTGCGTCGATGTTCATTTCGATGCTGCGCAACCAGATACCCGGATCTATCCGGATTATCGTTCAGATGGTCATCATCGCTTCGCTTGTGATCCTCGTGGATCAGATACTCAAGGCATATGCCTTTCAGATATCTAAAACGCTGTCTGTCTTTGTTGGCCTTATCATCACCAACTGCATTGTAATGGGCCGGGCCGAAGCATTTGCGATGAAAAACCCGCCAATGGCGTCTTTCATTGACGGTCTTGGTAATGGGTTGGGCTATGGCCTGGTCCTGATGCTGGTCGGATTTATCCGCGAGCTTTTTGGCTCTGGCTCGCTGTTTGGCGTGACGATCCTGCAAACGGTGAACAATGGCGGCTGGTACGTGCCCAATGGGCTGTTGTTGTTGCCGCCTTCGGCGTTCTTCGTGATCGGGCTGCTGATCTGGGGCTTTCGTACATGGAAACCGAACCAGGTCGAAGAACGTGAATACGAAATCCAATCGGTGGAGGCGCACTGATGGAAGGACTAATCTCACTGGCTGTAAAGGCCATTTTTGTTGAAAACCTTGCGCTCAGCTTTTTCCTTGGGATGTGTACGTTCATTGCCGTGTCGAAAAAGATTTCGACCGCTTTGGGTCTGGGTATCTCGGTGATGGTCGTGCAGGCAATCACGGTTCCCACCAACAACCTTTTGCTAAGCTATCTGCTGAAACCAGGTGCGCTGGCATGGGCTGGCTTCCCGGATGTGGACCTGACCTTTCTTGGCCTGATCTCGTACATCGGGGTGATCGCGGCAATGGTGCAGATCCTTGAAATGATCCTGGATAAGTACTTTCCACCGCTCTACAACGCGCTGGGGATTTTCCTGCCGCTGATAACCGTGAACTGTGCCATTCTGGGCGGGTCGCTGTTCATGGTCGAACGCGACTATAACTTTGCCGAAGCCGCCACTTATGGTCTTTCGTCTGGCTTTGGTTGGGCGCTGGCAATAACCGCAATGGCGGGTGTTCGGGAAAAGCTGAAATATTCGGACATTCCGGACGGGCTTCAGGGTCTTGGTATCACTTTCATCACCGCGGGGCTGATGGCAATGGCCTTCATGTCCTTCTCGGGCGTGAAACTGTAAGGGGGCGGCGATGGAAACTTTCAGCCTGGGCGTTGTTCTTTTCACCCTGATCGTTCTGGCGTTGGTGGGCATCATCATGGCGGCCCGCTCGCGTTTGGTTTCGACCGGCAATGTCAACATCACCATCAACGGCGAGAAAACGATTTCCGTACCAGCGGGTGGCAAGTTGTTGCAAACACTGGCGGCGGAAAAACTATTTGTCCCTTCGGCCTGCGGCGGTGGCGGTACGTGCGCGCAATGCCGGGTCAGGGTACATTCCGGCGGTGGTTCTATCCTGCCGACCGAAGAAAGCCACATCACAAAACGCGAGGCGTCTTGCGGCGATCGGCTGTCCTGTCAGGTGGCCGTCAAGCAGGACATGAACATCGAAGTCCCCGAAGAGGTGTTTGGCGTCAAGAAATGGGAATGCACCGTTCGTTCGAACGAAAATGTCGCCACCTTTATCAAGGCGCTGACGCTTGACTTGCCCGAAGGTGAAGACGTGAATTTCCGCGCAGGCGGGTACATCCAGATCGAAGCACCGGCACACCAGTTGGCCTACACGGATTTCGACGTTGAAAAGGAGTACCGCGAGGATTGGGACAAGTTCAATCTGTGGCAGTACAAGTCAACGCTGGCAGAGCCGATCGAACGCGCCTACTCGATGGCGAACTACCCCGAGGAAAAGGGCATGATCATGCTCAACGTCCGCGTGGCCTCGCCCCCGCCGGGTTCCGAAGGTATCCCACCGGGCAAGATGTCGTCCTATATCTTCAACCTGAAACCGGGTGACAAGGTCACGATATCGGGACCGTTTGGCGAGTTTTTCGCACGCGACACTAACAAGGAAATGGTGTTCATCGGCGGTGGTGCAGGTATGGCCCCCATGCGCAGCCACATCTTTGACCAGCTGAAACGCCTGAATACAAATCGCAAGATCAGTTTCTGGTATGGTGCGCGTTCGAAACGCGAAATGTTCTTTGTCGAGGATTTCGACTCGCTGGCGGCCGAAAATGAAAACTTCGAATGGCATGTCGCCCTGTCGGACCCTCAAGCAGACGACGACTGGGACGGCTATACCGGTTTCATCCACAACATTTTGTTCGAGGAATACCTCAAGAACCATCCGGCGCCCGAGGATTGCGAATACTACATGTGTGGTCCACCGATCATGAACCAGTCCGTGATTAACATGCTGGTGGATCTGGGCGTGGATCGCGAAGACATCATGCTGGATGATTTCGGCGGATAAGAAACAAAGAAACCGGCGGAAACGCCGGTTTTTTTCATGCTCAGCCCCCCCTGCGACTACACGGACAAATCTCTAAAGCCTCAGATCGCTCACGTCCCGGGGCAGGCAGGATTTGACGTCAAACAAAACGCTGCCCGGCTTGCCAAAGTTGCGAATTTGGTCGGGGCTGAGGCTTCGGAATTCGCTGTGCGCAACGGCCAGCACGATTCCTTCGTAGGCGTTTCTTTCAGGCTCATTTACCAATGAAATTCCATACTCAGCCATTGCTTCATCACTGTTGGCATGCGGATCATGTACATCCACGGCAATGCCATAGCTTTGCAGTTCGTTCACGATATCAATGACACGTGTATTTCTCAGGTCGGGACAGTTTTCCTTGAAAGTCAGCCCCATCACCAACACGCGTGCAGCGCCAACATGAACACCATTCCGCGTCATGCGTTTGACGAGTTGTGACACGACGTAACTGCCCATTCCGTCATTCAAACGTCGACCGGCAAGAATGATCTGCGGGTGATGACCCACTGCCTCGGCCTTGTGCGTTAGGTAATAAGGGTCGACACCAATACAGTGACCACCGACGAGGCCGGGCCGAAATGGCATAAAGTTCCACTTGGTTCCGGCAGCCTCCAACACGGCCTTTGTGTCGATCCCAAGTCGCCCGAATATGATCGCAAGTTCGTTGACCAGTGCAATGTTCAAATCGCGCTGCGTGTTTTCGATTACCTTGGCAGCTTCGGCCACCCGGATGCTTTCGGTCTTGTGGGTGCCTGCGGTGATGATACGCGCGTAAAGAGCGTCCACCAGATCCGACGCTTCTGGTGTTGAGCCAGACGTGACCTTGCAGATGTCTGACAGGCGATGGCCCTTGTCGCCGGGGTTGATCCTTTCAGGGCTGTATCCGGCAAAGAAATCTGTGTTGAACGTCAGGCCCGAAACCCGTTCCAGAACGGGCACGCAGTCTTCTTCGGTGGCTCCGGGATACACGGTGGATTCGTAAATGACCAAGTCGCCCTGCTTGAGCACACTGCCCACGGTTTCCGAAGCGCCAAGCAAAGGGGCTAAATCCGGCTGTTTGCTATCCGTAATCGGGGTTGGAACTGTGATGATGAATGTATCGCAATCGGCAATGTCAGAAACATCACTGGTAAAGCTCAGCCCATCTGCTGCTGCCAGCTCTCGTGCTTCGACTTCCAGCGTAGAATCCACGCCTCGCTTCAAGGCGTCAATCCGGGTTGGGTTTATGTCATACCCAATGACCTTGCCCACCTTGGCAAACGCCACCGCCAGCGGAAGACCAACATAGCCAAGGCCAATTACGGCTATTCTTCGCGAGTTTGAGTTGGTTTGAAACATGTCGGTCCCCGAACAGATCACTTGTTATGGTATTCCCGGAACCATTCAACGAAACGGGCAATGCCGTCCCTGAAATCGGTCTGCGGTCGGTAACCCGTCAGGCGATGAAGCAAGGTGTTGTCCGCCCAAGTGGCGGGAACATCACCCATCTGCATTGGCATATAGTTACGTATCGCTTTCTGACCCAAGGCGTCTTCGATAGCTTCGATAAAGTCCATAAGCCGCACCTTGTCACCGTTACCAATGTTAACGACCCGATAAGGCGCCACCGGCGAGAGGCTGTCGCCCTGTTCAATGTCGTCCGGATTTTCTGGTCGAATTGGCGGCGTATCAATCAACAATCTTATCCCACGAACCAGATCGTCCACGTTTGTGAAATCTCGATACATGTCTCCGTGATTGTAGATGTCGATCGGACGCCCATCCAGAATTGCATCAACAAACTTGTATAGGGCCAGATCTGGACGCCCCCATTCTCCGTACACCGTGAAAAACCGGAACATGGTCGTGGGCAGGTTCCAAAGATGGGCATAGGAATGACCCATAGCCTCGTTGGCTTTCTTGGTTGCAGCGTAGATCGTCAGTTGGGTGTCAGCCTTTTCGACCTCGGTATATGGCATATCTTCATTCGCGCCGTAGACCGAGGAAGTCGAGGCCATCAGCAAATGCTGAACCTCGTGCAGGCGGGCAACCTCCATCACGTTGAATGTGCCAACAACGTTCGAATCAGTATAGCTGCGTGGCTGTTCCAAGCTGTAACGCACCCCGGCCTGAGCGGCCAGATGAACGATGATTTCGGGTTCGAACTCTGCCGCCACCTGCATCAAACGATCATGGTTTTCCAGCATATCCTCTGTCGCGGAAAAGCCGGGCGACTGCAGCAGCATCTGATGCCGCCGGTTTTTGAGAGCGACATCATAATAATCCGTCATCCCGTCATAGCCGTGCACACGAAACCCGTCGGCCAGCAACAATCTTGCCAGGTGGAACCCGATAAACCCTGCGGTTCCAGTCACCAGTACACGTTTCATCAACACCTCTGAGGCAATTGCGCCCATTTGTTTTGTGCAGCGTTACCTATCAGTGACAATCGTCAAGGAGAATATCTGCGCCTGCCACGTCATATCCGGCCTTTGACGCGCGCGGTCAACTCTTTGTCCAACCTTGCCAGCAAGGGTTGCGCTCTGCATGGAATATCGAGAAGCCCTCTGAACCAAGGTGATGTAGCTGGGCACACAGTTTCAAAGGGCGTGGTCAGTTGGCATGTCATAGGTTATTGCTGTCGATCACTGGCTCAAGAACGAACTCTCTATGCTCAAGCGATGGTACAACAAGCTTACCGGTAAGGTGGCGGCAGAATATCCCGGGGAACCTTTCCCCGAGATTTCGCCGGATACGCGGTTCTATGCGATTGGTGACATTCATGGTCGTCTGGATTTGCTGCAATCGCTTCTTGCGACGCTGGATGCCGACTGTCCGCTGATCTTTGTCGGCGATTATATTGATCGTGGCGAATACGGTGCTCAGGTGTTGCGCCACCTTCACTATCTGGACGAAAGCCAATCTTGTGACGTAGTATGCCTGCTTGGCAATCACGAGGAAATGCTGCTGCGTTTTGTTGATGATCCTAAAAGGGCAGGCCGGCTTTGGCTGCACAATGGCGGGCTTCAGACTTTGGCCTCGTTCGGACTAAGCGGGATCAGCGATTCAACTGTTGGTGAAGACGCCATCGAAGTTGCGGCACGCCTGCGCGAGGCAATGGGCGAGCGGCTGTTGAATTGGCTGCAAGAGCGTCCGCTGACGTGGAGCAGTGGCAATGTAAGCGTGGTTCACGCCGCTTTGGATCCATCAAGCCCGCTGACTGAACAACACAGACAGGTCTGTCTGTGGGGTCATCCTAAATTCCAACGCGTTCTACGCAGCGACGGTCAATGGGTTGTGCACGGGCATACCATTGTCGAACAGCCAGAAGTTGACCGAGGCGTCATATCGATCGACACGGGCGCATTTTTCAGCAATCGCCTTACAGCAGCCGAGATATCAAAAACGGGCGTTCGGTTCCTGCCGGACGAATAGAATTCGTAGGCTAATGTCCGGGCACTCAGCCGACGATCATCTGCTTCATTCGCAACGCTTCATACTCCAGCTCTTGCAGCCGGAAATGAACAACATCACCTATCGTAATAACACCGCACAGGTTGTCGTCCTTGATAACGGGCATGTGGCGGAACCGGCCATCCGTCATAGTTTTAAGAACATCCATCAGCAGATCTTCGGGTTTGCATGTATGAACATCCTGCGTCATCAGGTCTTTGACCGATTGCGGCAGCGTTTGACCCGGCGTGTCAGCCATGCGCCTCACGATGTCCCGTTCTGACAGAATACCCTGCAACTTACCGTTCTGGTCAGTTACGACCACAGCGCCAATCCGCTTGTCCCTTAGGATGTCGACAACAGAATGGATCGTGTCATTCGGGCGGACGGCAATAACCGCGTCTCCCTTACCTTCCAGCAACTTGGACACGGTTGTCTGGGTGTGCGACAGGTTTGACTCGACCGACTGGCTGTAGGTTGTCGACTCGGCCTTGTCGCCACGCGTCGGGGGCTGGTAAGAGCTTGGGGCCATGGGCGGTCTCCTCTTTTACCGAAATTGGCTGTTCCCTAACCTTACCGCAGGCAGAGTGTCTGTATAGGGTGCAAATGCGCCACTTTGGGGCAACTTTGACGCAACACAAGGAAATCAGTTTCTTGGACCACCTGTATCTGACGCCATTCAGCGCCGCGGCAATTTTTTTTGCGGTCGTGGTCTGCGGACATCGGTTTAGGCTGGCCTGGAAAGACCAGACACAGGGCTGGCAAAAGCGGGCCTGGATTTTTGGTGTACCAGCTGCAATCGGCCTGCTGGTGTTGGGCTTTCTGCCGCTCAAGTTCTGAAGCCGCGTTTGACTCTGATTTGGGTGGCTGGCATATGCCGGGCAAGAAATTACTGGAGGTCGCCTGATGCGCCGTTTGCCTGCACTGGCCCTGATCCTGTTCGTTTCCGGTTGCCTGTTCGACAAAGAGCCCGAAGTGATCAAACTGTCGGGCGAAACGATGGGAACCACCTTTAACATCACGGCTATTGGCACCGATCTGGACGAAGCAGCGCTTGGCGCCGCTGTCGAGGAAACCCTGGCCGATGTGAATGCCAAGATGTCGAATTGGGATTCAAACTCTGAGGTCTCAAAATTTTCGGAAGCTACTGAAACCACACCGACAGCGGTTTCAACAGAATTTGCCCAAGTGATGGCTGCCGCAAACGACGTTCATGGAAAAAGTGGCGGAAAATTCGATGTGACTTTGGGCCCGCTGATCGAGCTGTGGGGTTTCGGCCCGCGCAAACCTGACGACCCTGTACCAGCGGACGAGGATATTGCCACAGCGTTGAAACGCGTGGGGCAGGCTCGATTGCTGAAGTTTGACCAGAAT
>JBPCWT010000175.1:0-4244 GCA_051009255.1 Ruegeria sp.
ATCGGACAACCCTGATCGGATCTTTCGGCAAGGCTGATAGGAACCGCTCTGCGTGTCTCTGCACACATGCTCTTTGGCCTTGCACATACACAATAGCTTGTTTTGAACGTGATCTGACGGACCCCCAGGTGAATTGGCGTGACGGTTTGTTTCGGCCGCACGCACAACAACTGGGGCCGGGCGAATGCAGTTTTTGCAATTCCTCCTGACCCACTTCACGAAAGGTGAACTCATGAACAAGTTCAAGTCATTGCTGGGCGGCGTCGCCCTGTCCGTTGCAATCGCAAGTTCAGCGCTGGCGGCGGGATTGGAAATCAACGCTTCTTCCACTGGTCTGGCCATGCAGGGATATGACCCGGTCGCCTACTTTACCGAAGGCGAAGCGACCAAGGGCAACTGGAAGATCATTGCAACCCACGACGACGCCACCTATCGCTTTGCATCCGAGGAAAACAAGGCAGCGTTCGAGGCCAACCCCGCAGCCTACCTACCAGCATACGGTGGCTATTGCGCATTTGGCGCGGCAATGGGCTTTAAATTTGACGGCGACCCGAACTATTGGAAGATCGTTGACGACAAGCTGTACCTGAACCTGTCTCAGGATATTCAAAAACGCTGGGAAGGCGACATTCCCGGATTTATCCAACAGGCCAGCGCCAAGTGGGATGACATTTCAGACAAGGAACCGGCGGCGCTTCAACAGCAATAATTTGCTGAACCAAGCGCTGTCAGGCGGGCGGCGGACATAATCGTCGCCTGTTGTGATTTGAAATTATGGGATCGGACACTTACATTTAAAAAAGCGCAAGAGTTCATATTTAACGAACCGGCCTGTGAAACTCCTGGGGCAAGCGCTGAATGAAATTGGAATTTGTAGGTGATTTTTGATCCGCTTTTGCGGGCCGGGCGTAGTGTTTTTTAATTCACGACCGACACTTCATCAGGCTCAAGGTTATTTTAAGAAAGGATACGAGATGACAGGAAAATTGGCACTTGTTTCAACAGTAGCCGCACTTGCCGCTGGCGCGGCAGCCGCACAATCCCCAACCGTTCTCAGCGGTGGTTCCGGCGACTGGACCGGCTTCTACGCTGGCGCTCAGATTGGCTGGATCGACGTTGGCACCAGTATTTCCGGTGTTGACGGCGACGATTGGTCAGGCGGTATCATCCTGGGCTACGACTATGACTTTGGCACATGGGTACTGGGTGGCGGTTTGGACTATGATTGGACCGGCGTCGATCTGAGCAGCGTGGTCAAGGTCGAGGACGTTTGGCGCGTCAAGGGCCGCGCAGGCTATAAGGTGAATGCTGACGGTCTGCTGTACGGTGTGCTGGGTTACGCGCAGGCCGGAACCGATGTTCTGGGCAGCGACGATGGCTGGCTGATCGGCGCGGGCTATGAACAATTCGTAAGCGGAAATGTCAGCATTGGTGGTGAAATTCTGTACCACGAGTTCGACGATTTCGACTCCAGCGGTGTCGACGTCGATGCGACGAACATTCAAATTCGGGCCGCTTACCGGTTCTGATCAAACCGACAAGTTCAAAATGCCCCGCAGTTATTTGCTGCGGGGCTTTTTTGTTAAAGCTCCAAAATCGTGCTGCCTGTCGTTTGCCGGGCTTCCAGCGCGCGGTGGGCATCGGCGACCCGTTCCAGCGGGAACCGCTGCTCGATATGTATCTTAACCTCACCGCCATCGACCTTACCGACCAACCGTCTTGCCATCGCCTGACACACCGCGTGATCGGTAATATGCGTGAACAATGTAGGCCGCGTGATCTTGAGCGAGCCCTTTTGTGCCAAAACGCCAATGTTGAACGGCGGGACCGGCCCTGACGCATTGCCAAACGAAATCATCATGCCCAGGGGTTTCAGGCAATCTAGCGACCCTTCGAACGTGTCTGCCCCGACGGAATCCATCACGGCGTTCACGCCTTTGCCGCCAGTGATTTCCATCACCTGCTCGACAAAATTTTCTGTCCGGTAATTGATGCAATGCGCCGCACCGTTGAAATGCGCCTGCCTGCATTTTTCGTCGGTGCCAGCCGTCCCGATAAGAGTGATTCCTTCGGATTTGGCCCATTGGCAGGCAATCAGACCCACGCCCCCTGCGGCCGCGTGAAACAGAACCGTGTCACCGCGTCTCAGCGGTGTTGTGCGATGGAACAGATACTCGACCGTCATTCCTTTGAGCATCATCGCGGCAGCCGCATCCGACGAGACGCCATCAGGCAACGGACAAACCTGCGCCGCCGGCATAACGCGCGCCTCTGTATATGCGCCCGGAGGTGTCGCGGCATAAGCCGCGCGCTGACCTTCGGTCAGATGCGTGACACCTTCGCCAACCGCCTCGATCACGCCGGATGCCTCCATCCCCAGCGCGTGTGGCAAGGCCAGCGGGTACATCCCGGATCGTTGATAGACATCGATGAAATTCAATCCGCAGGCATGGTGCCTGATGCGAACCTCGCCCGGCCCCGGATCGCCCAAAGAACGGTCCTCAAGCCTTAGAACGTCTGGCCCCCCTGTTTCGTGAATGACAACTGTGCGCGCCGAATTATGCATGGTGCCCTCCTAAAATTGGCCCAAATCTAACATGACTGAGCGAATGGGCAATAATTCCAGTCTCATAACGGTGATTCGCTGAAACATTAAAATATGATACTATTGTATCAGGCGTTGCCGGCTGATCCGGCCAAGGGCAACACCAAAGCCGGATCCATTCTGCGGCGCGACCACGCCAAAGAAGGGGATGAAAATGGCCAAGACAATCGGTAACCCAGTCAGTTGGGCCGCCCGGAATCTGGGCGCAACCAGTGACCATGTGTCGGAAAGCGTGTCGCAGATCGGCAGCGCCGATATCAGGCGCCTGCCCGAGGTGCAGACCCTGACTATGGAGGATATACGCATTTGCCTGAGGGCGGGTTACCAGGATTTTCTGGAAACACGGGCCGATGCGATTTTCATCGTTTTGATCTATCCGATTGCCGGGCTTTTGATGTTTGGGCTTGGGTTAAACAGGAACATGGTCCCCCTGCTGGCACCTTTGGTTGCTGGTTTTGCGCTGATTGGGCCGGTCGCCGCCGTTGGTCTTTACGAAATTAGTCGTAAACGCGAAGCAGGTGGTTCTGTTCACTGGCTTGATGCGTTCAGCGTTTTCCGCTCGCCCTCATTCGGGGCGATTCTGGCCCTTGGGTTCTACCTTGTCATGCTGTTCCTGATTTGGCTGATGGTAGCGCAGAGCGTTTATGTGCAGACCCTCGGACCCGAGCCGCCCGCATCTGTCGGGGTATTTGCATCCACCGTTCTTACCACCGGCGCGGGGTGGGGCATGATCCTGATCGGTACAACCATTGGCTTCCTGTTTGCCCTGTTGGCGCTGGCCGTTAGCGTCGTCAGTTTTCCTTTGTTGCTGGACAAACAGGTGGGCGTACCGGTTGCCGTTGTGACATCGGTGCGTGTGTTCCGTCACAACCCGGGCGTCATACTGACCTGGGGCTTTATCGTAGCTTTGATGCTGTTTCTGGGATCAATCCCATTGTTGCTGGGTCTGATCGTTGTGATGCCTGTCCTTGGCCATGCAACGTGGCACCTGTATCGTCGTGCGGTCGCATAGGGAATGAACCATCGTGTGCCGGGAAACCGGCACGCGTGTCGATTAGCCCGCGACTTTCAGAACGATCTTGCCGATATGGCCCGAGCTTTCCATTCGTGCGTGTGCTGCTGCCGCGTCAGCCAGATCAAACTGGCTGTCCATCACAGGTGCGACCCGCCCAGCCTCGAGCAAGGGCCAGACAGCTTCGCGCAGGTCTTGGGCAATGCGGGCCTTGGCCAGATCGCTCTGAGGGCGCAGGGTGCTGCCGGTCAGTGTCAGGCGTTTGATCATCATCAGCGCAAAGTTCAGCTCGACCACGGGACCTTGAAGAAACGCGATCTGCACAAGACGTCCATCTTCGGTCAGCGTTTTGACGTTGCGCGGGATGTAATCCCCACCCACCATGTCAAGGATCAGGTTCGCCCCGCCCTCGGACCGCATGACCGCGACGAAGTCTTCTTCGCGATAGTTGATCGCTCTTTCCGCGCCCAGATTTACACAGGCCTCGCATTTCTCGGCTGATCCCGCAGTGGCGAAAACCCTTGCGCCAAAGGCGTTTGCAAGCTGGATAGCAGTGGTTCCGATCCCGCTGGAGCCGCCGTGGACAAGAAACCGTTCACCGGGTTGCAAGCCGCCGCGCGTGAACAC
>JBPCWT010000176.1:0-7696 GCA_051009255.1 Ruegeria sp.
ATCTGCGCAACCGCATCCTGTTCACGCTGGGTTTGCTGATCGTCTATCGTCTGGGTACCTTTATTCCGGTACCGGGCATCGACGGTGCAGCACTGCGCGAGTTCATGGAGCAAGCGGGGCAGGGCATTGGCGGCATGGTTTCGATGTTCACCGGCGGGGCGCTGGGTCGAATGGGTATCTTTGCCCTCGGCATCATGCCCTACATTTCGGCCTCGATCATCGTTCAGCTGATGACCTCGATGGTTCCGGCGCTCGAACAGCTCAAGAAAGAAGGCGAACAGGGCCGCAAGAAGATCAACCAGTATACCCGTTTCGGCACCGTGGCACTGGCCACCGTTCAGGCCTATGGCCTTGCCGTTTCGTTGGAATCCGGTGATCTGGCAACTGATCCGGGCCTGTATTTCCGCATGTCCACCATGATTACGCTGGTCGGCGGCACCATGTTCCTGATGTGGCTGGGTGAACAGATCACCGCACGCGGCATCGGCAACGGCATCTCGCTGATCATCTTTGTCGGCATCATCGCCGAAGTTCCCGCAGCACTGGCGCAATTCCTTGCCAGTGGTCGCAGCGGTGCAATCAGCCCGGCCGTGATCGTCGGTGTCATTGTCATGGTGATCGCGGTCATTACCTTCGTGGTGTTCATGGAACGCGCCTTGCGCAAGATCCATATTCAGTACCCGCGCCGCAACGTGGGTATGAAAGTGTATGAAGGCGGCTCCAGCCACCTGCCGGTCAAGGTCAACCCCGCGGGCGTGATCCCGGCCATTTTCGCCAGCTCGCTTTTGCTGCTGCCGGTCACGATCTCGACCTTCTCGTCAGGGGCGGCAAACGGCCCGATCATGTCATGGCTGCTGGCCAACTTTGGCCCCGGACAGCCGCTCTACCTGCTGTTCTTCGCGTCGATGATCGTGTTCTTTGCCTATTTCTATACGTTCAACTTCTCGTTCAAACCCGATGACGTGGCAGACAACCTGAAAAAGCAGAACGGGTTTGTTCCCGGCATTCGTCCCGGCAAGAAAACCTCGGAATACCTGGAATACGTGGTGAACCGCGTGCTGGTTCTGGGTTCGGGATACCTTGCTGCCGTCTGCCTGCTGCCCGAAATCCTGCGCGGTCAGTTTGCCATCCCGTTCTACTTCGGCGGCACCTCGGTTCTGATTATCGTTTCTGTGACCATGGACACGATCCAACAGGTCCAAAGCCACCTGCTGGCGCATCAGTACGAAGGTTTGATCGAAAAATCCCAGCTGCGCGGCAAAGGTAAAAAGCGCACCAGAAAGGGAACCACCCGCCGATGAACATCATTCTGTTGGGCCCGCCGGGGGCGGGGAAAGGCACGCAAGCGCGGCATCTGGTGGAAACGCGCGGCATGGTCCAGCTAAGCACCGGCGACATGCTGCGCGAGGCCAAGGACAGCGGTACCGAAATGGGCAACCTTGTCGCCGAGGTGATGGCCAAGGGTGAACTTGTCACCGACGAGATCGTCATCGGCCTGATCCGCGAAAAGCTGGAGCAGGGCGCCACGGGCGGCTTTATCTTCGACGGCTTCCCCCGCACGCTGGCACAGGCCGACGCGCTGGGCGCATTGCTGGACAGCACCGGTGAATCCCTCGATGCCGTGATCGAGATGGAGGTTGATGACGCCGCGCTGGTTGACCGGATCACCGCCCGCTCGACCTGTTCGGGGTGTGGCGAGGTCTATAACGACAAGACCAAACCAATCCCGGCTGACGGTGTCTGCACCAATTGCGGACAGCAGAAAGAGTTCAAGCGCCGCGCGGACGACAACGAAGAAAGCCTGCGCACCCGCCTGATGGAATACTACAAAAAGACCTCGCCGCTGATCGGCTATTATTATGCCAAGGGCGCGCTGACCAGGGTCGACGGGCTGGGCGAAATCTCGGCGGTTCAAAACGCCATCTCCGGGGTTCTGGACGCCTGACCTGATAAGGGCTTGACGCCAAGGCCAAAAGCCCATATCGACCCCCATCCCTAAAGGGAATCAAGATCGCACACGGGATTCGTCCCGTTTGCCCCGACCACCTCGAATAATACTGGGCCCACTGGCGTCACTGCCAAGGTCAAGTGTTGTGAAAAAAGGTTCCGGAACTACGGAACCGCAACGAAAAGGAAAGTGACACGTGGCACGTATTGCCGGCGTAAACATCCCGACTGCCAAGCGGGTACCTATCGCCCTCACCTATATCACCGGAATCGGCAACACCTCGGCGAACGCGATTTGCGACGCCGTGGGCATCGACGCGGCGCGTCGTGTCAATGAACTGTCCGACGCCGAAGTTCTGGCCATCCGCGAACATATCGACGCTAACTACACCGTCGAAGGCGACCTGCGTCGCGAAGTTCAGATGAACGTCAAGCGCCTGATGGATCTTGGCTGCTATCGCGGTCTGCGTCACCGCCGCAACCTGCCGGTTCGCGGTCAGCGCACCCACACCAACGCTCGTACCCGCAAAGGCCCTGCAAGGCCGATTGCGGGCAAGAAGAAATAAGGAGGGTCTGACCGATGGCACGCGAAAAGACTCGCACCAAGAAAAAAGAGCGCAAGAATATCGCATCGGGCGTTGCCCATGTGAATTCAACTTTCAACAACACCAAGATCCTGATCTCGGATGTGCAGGGCAACGCAATTGCGTGGTCGTCCGCTGGCACGATGGGTTTCAAGGGATCGCGGAAATCGACCCCCTACGCCGCTCAGATGGCTGCCGAAGATGCAGGCAAAAAGGCGCAGGATCATGGCGTCAAGACGCTGGAAGTCGAAGTTCAGGGCCCCGGTTCGGGTCGTGAATCGGCACTGCGCGCGCTGGCTGCCGTGGGCTTCAACATCACGTCGATCCGCGACGTGACACCGATCGCCCACAACGGCTGCCGCCCGCCAAAGCGTCGCCGCGTCTAAGCGACTTTATTACCAGGGCTGGGGCCGTGTTTTTGCACGGCCCCGGTTCGCCGTTTTGAAACCTCGGGCGTCTGCACCTGATTGGTCATGGGGCGCAGACAGGAATGGAGGGATTACATGATCCACAAGAATTGGGCAGAATTGATCAAACCGACCCAGCTTGACGGCAAGCCGGGCAACGATCCTGCACGTCAGGCAACTCTGGTCGCCGAACCGCTGGAACGTGGTTTCGGTCTGACACTGGGCAACGCGCTGCGCCGCGTTTTGATGAGCTCGCTGCAAGGCGCGGCCATCACCAGCGTCCAGATCGACAACGTCCTGCACGAGTTCTCTTCGGTTGCAGGTGTTCGCGAAGATGTCACCGACATCATCCTGAACCTCAAGGGCGTGTCGCTGCGTATGGAAGTCGAAGGCCCCAAGCGCCTGTCGATCAATGCCAAGGGTCCGGCAGTTGTGACCGCCGGTGACATCAGCGAAAGCGCAGGGATCGAGGTTCTGAACCGCGATCACGTCATCTGTCACCTCGACGATGGTGCCGACCTGTTCATGGAACTGACCGTCAACACCGGCAAGGGTTATATTTCGTCAGAAAAGAACAAGCCCGAAGACGCGCCTATCGGCCTGATCCCGATCGACGCGATTTATTCGCCGGTCAAAAAGGTGTCCTATGACGTTCAGCCAACGCGCGAAGGTCAGGTTCTGGACTATGACAAGCTGACACTCAAGATCGAAACAGACGGATCAATCACGCCGGAAGATGCGCTCGCTTTTGCCGCGCGTATCCTGCAGGATCAGCTGTCGATTTTTGTCAACTTCGACGAGCCTGAATCGGCTGGCCGCCAGGACGAGGATGACGGTCTGGAATTCAACCCGCTGCTGCTGAAGAAAGTGGACGAGTTGGAATTGTCGGTCCGTTCGGCAAACTGCCTGAAGAACGACAACATCGTCTATATCGGCGACCTGATCCAAAAGACCGAAGCCGAGATGCTGCGCACCCCGAACTTTGGCCGCAAGTCGCTGAACGAGATCAAAGAAGTGCTGTCCGGAATGGGTCTGCACCTCGGCATGGATGTCGAGGACTGGCCGCCCGACAACATCGAAGATCTGGCGAAGAAGTTCGAAGACGCCTTCTAAGGCCGCAGGCGGGGATTTCCCCGCTTTCGGTTTCGTACGAATTGCACATTCCGCCTTTGGCGGGATGTACAAACCACCATAAACGGGCAATTCCGCCCCAAGGAGAGTCGGTGACACGCATCGCCGGCCAGACAAAGCAAAACCTGAAGAAGGATTAAGAAAATGCGTCACGCACGTGGTTACCGCCGCCTGAACCGTACACATGAGCACCGCAAGGCTCTGTTTGCGAACATGGCCGGATCGCTCATTGAACATGAGCAAATCAAAACAACTCTGCCCAAGGCAAAAGAACTGCGCCCGGTCATCGAAAAACTGGTCACGCTTGGCAAGCGCGGCGACCTGCACGCCCGTCGTCAGGCCGCATCGCAGCTGAAAGAAGACAAGGATGTCGCCAAGCTGTTCGAAGTTCTGGGCCCCCGCTATGCAGATCGCCAGGGCGGTTATGTCCGCATCCTGAAGGCCGGTTTCCGCTATGGTGACATGGCGCCGATGGCGATCATCGAATTCGTCGACCGCGATGTCGACGCAAAAGGTGCTGCTGACAAAGCCCGCGTTGCCGCTGACGACGTGGATGTAGACCAAGAATAAGAAAGCAATGCTTTCGGATTATTGCCCCCTGCGTCCCAGACGCGGGGGTTTTGTTTTGCCTGCGTCATGGCCCAAGATTTCCGTTCGTTGCCCATGATGCGGGCAACAGAATAAGGCACATAACACGACTGGGCCGGGCCGTGTTTTCAGGCATTTTCCCTGACCATTGCCAGAATCGCTAGTTTTGGCGACACTTCAGCAGTTTGAGGGCTTTTATTATGCTTAGATTTATTATTCTTACCGCGTTTTCCATTTGCGCATTTCTACCCGCCCAGGCGCAGGAATCCGCTACGGATACTGCAACTGAATCAGAGGCAAGCGCCGACGAAGCGTCAGAGGGTGATGGCGAACGGCTCACCGATGCAGAGCTTCAGACACTGGTGGCACCGGTTGCATTGTTCCCCGATACGCTTCTCATTCAGATCTTTGTCGCGTCGACGCAACCGCTGGAAATCATGAAGGCAGAGAGGTTTCTGCTGGATAATGCCGACCGCGATCCGGCGGAACTGGAACCCGAAATTGATGCGATGGGATGGGATCCTTCGGTAAGTGTTCTGGCGTCTGCCTTTCCCGAAGTTGTCGGGCAAATGGCGACCCATGTTGATTGGACCGAAACCATGGGCACGGCGATGCTGGCCCAATCCGATGACGTGATGGATGCCGTTCAGGTCATGCGCGACCAGGCAATCGAATCCGGTGCATTGGTATCGGGTGAAGAACAAACCGTCGAAGTGGCCGAGGACGAAACCGTCGCAATTGTTCCGACGAACTCCGAAACGGTTTATGTCCCGCAATATGACCCGGCCACAGTCTATACCGGGCCGTCCGTCGGTGACGTGGCCGGCGCTGCATTGCTGACCTTTGGCGCTGTTGCACTGATAGATGAAATTTTTGACGATGATGATGATTGGAACGATTACTGGGGCTGCAAGAACTGTGGCGGTTGGGGTGGCGGACCGATCATCGACAATCCCAGTATCGACATTGATATCGATGGAAACGTTAACATCGGCAACGAAATCGATCTTGGGGATCGTGATGATATCGGATGGAAACCCGATCCCGACCGTCAGGATAAAGCCAAGGACAAGATCGCGGATCGCAAAGGTCCCGAAGGCCGCCCCAGCACAATGCCGGTTGACCGCGCAGATGGGCGCACGGACGAGTTGCGCTCGAAGTTGAGTAAAGAATCCGGCGCGGCAGACATCAGTCGTGACGGCGCAGCCAGAGACAAGGCCGTCGCCGCCGCTGCCGGTGTTGGTGCCGGTGCCGTGGCTGGTGGAGCACTGGCCAAGCGCGACGGCAAAAATGGCAATCTACCTCAGATCGACCGTGGTGGTGCCGACAGAGACAAGGCCGCCGCAAAAAAACAGGCCATCGACAGAACAAAACAAAGCGCCGGTGGTGCCAAAAAACCTGTGAAACGAAACGCGCAAACCGCCAAGAAACCTGCATCAGGGCAAAGAAAGGCCACTGCTGGAAAAGGCAGCGCAATGAAAAAGAAATCTTCCGGGAAGAAGGCAAGCAGCGCGTCCAAGCGCGGTCACGCGGCCAAAGGCAAGCGGAGAGGCTGACATGCGTAACACACTTATAAAATCCGTGTTTCTGGCAACGTGGGTCGCTTCGCCATTGCAGGCAGAACCGGCCACATTTGAAACACCTCAATCGGCACTGGACTCATTTGTCGGGGCGCTCAAGACTGATGATCACGACATGGTGCTCGAAATTTTTGGGTCAGAGGCCCAGGAACTTATTGGTTCAGGTGACCCGGTCGAGGATCGGGCCCGGCGCAAAGAAGTCCTGGATATGTACGCCGAAGGTTATCGGTTCAGACCGGATGACGAGGGTGTCGTTCTATTGCTGGGTGAAGATGGCTGGCCTTTCCCGATCCCGATAACGCAGGAAGGTGAAGGTTGGCAGTTTGATATCGAAGCGGGCATCGAAGAAATATCTGCACGCGAAATCGGCTATAATGAAATCGAGGTTATTGAACTGCTTGAGGCTTATGTCGATCTTCAGGCTGCGTTCCGGCTGGTAGATCATAATGGCAACGGTGTCATGGAATTTGCCCGGACCATTATTTCCGATCCGGGCGCGCGGGATGGATTGTTCTGGCCTGACGAGGAAAGCTTTGTCGGAATGGCGCTGGCCCGCGCAGCCGCCTCTGGCTGGAGCGACGGAGAGGAAGATTACGAGCCCGAGCCGTTTCTTGGTTACTACTACGCCGTTTTGCATGGGCAGGGCCCGAAGGCCCCCGGGGGTGCGTACTCGTATCTTGTCGGTGATCACATGATAGCGGGGCACGCCCTGTTGGCAGTTCCAGCAGAGTACGGAGAAACCGGGATACACAGCTTTTTGGTAAGCGAAAACGGGATCGTGTACGAGGCTGATCTGGGTCCTGAAACCCTTGAACTGGCGCCAGAGATTTCAGTCTATGACCCGGGTGAGAAATGGACACCGGCCGAGTAGAAATCTTTTCCGGCCTACTTTGCGGTCTGCATTTGACCGGAACGGGCTGGAATTCGAGGATGAAGGCGCTGCAATGACGCTTCGCTCTGACAACTAAGATAGCGGAGTGTACACTGATGAGCCGTCTTTCCCATCTTCCCCCAGTTCTTACCAGTCCTTCCGTCTGGGTCGGGCGGGAAATGGCCGCGCGGCAGGATGAGTGGATCGTGGAACTGTCGTCAGATGATATTTCCGATCTTGAAGGCGCCGCACATCATTATCTGAACCTTGGTCGTGACATCGGCGAAATCACCAAGGTTGATTTTCCTTTGGAACACTTTGGCAGGCATCTGTCGGCATTGCGCGACAAGCTGATAAACGGGATCGGGTTCGAGGTGATGCGAGGCTTGCCAACACGCAACTATTCACAGGAAATGGCGGCCACGATTTTTTGCGGGGTCGGTGCGCATTTGGGTTCGGCCAGATCGCAGAACGCCAAGGGGCATATTCTGGGACACGCGTGCGACGTGGGCGCAGATGCAGATGACCCGAACACGCGCATTTACCAGACGCATGAAAGGCAAACTTTTCACACCGACAGTGCGGATA
>JBPCWT010000177.1:0-6232 GCA_051009255.1 Ruegeria sp.
GTCACTTGATGGCCCAGCGTGTAATCCCACAGATCGACGGGATTGGTCGCGCCCGGCCACCAGATCTTGCCGCGCCCGTCAATCATTGGCAGGTCGGGTTGGCCGAACAAGTCAGCGCCAAGTCGCCTGCGCCCCTCGGCCGCGACCGGGGTTTGCAAGTGCGTGTGAAACGCGGCGTGGTTCGGCAGGCGTATTGGAAAACGATCCTGAAGCAGCGGCACTGAATCCTCGAACGCCTGCAGTCCCGCATCGTTGCCTGCAAGAACCAGCATACCGCCCAGCGCAATGGACAACGCCAGTTCATGCCCTTGCAACGCATTGATCCGCGCGACTTCTGACAATAGATTGGCTTTGCGTTCGGGATTGTCGACCCAATCCTCGTCGACAAAGGGATAAACAAGCTGCCCGCCAATCAGGTTGTCCTGCATCAAAGTGCCCATCGTGTTCACCACACGAAACCCGTCTTCCGGGCTCAGCGCCCCAGCTGCGGCCAGCGCAATGTACCAGCCCATCGAATTTCCGGTTACCGCGACCACTTCGACATCATCTGCCAGCACCTGTGTATCCGCCAGCGATGCGGCATAGATCAAGGGCGAGGCGATGTCGCCGCGAGAGTACTTGCCAACGGTAAAACGGGACGCCCCGTCCAACGCCGTTACCGCTTCTTGCCCGGTCTCTGCCCGGATCGCATCAAAGGCGCGGACCATATCCATTCTGCCTGCGTGATGACCATGCAGATATCCAAGCTCTGGCTTATTGTATGTGCCCCGACCGGGACAGATCAGAACTGCAGTTCGGGTCATTTTCCACCCCCGACAAGTGAGAGGGCGGCGGCAACAATACCATCCAGGGATGGCAGCGGTGCGGCATAGGCTGGCCCGGTGGCGATAAAACAATCCTCGGCAACCACGCGCGCTGCCGGAATATCTGATTTCTCAGCAAAAAGGGTCATCAAAGCCTCGGACTGACTGCCGGTGCGTCGGCACTCGTCCACGATCAGGACGTGCTTGCAGCCCTTTGTTGCATCCAAGAGCGCCTGCTCGGGCAGTGGTGCCAGCCATCGCATGTCGATAATCCGGGATTTCAGCCCCGCCGCCTTCAATTCTGGCAGCGCCTGTTTCGACAGGTAATGACCATTTCCATATGTAACGATCGCCAGATCGGTGCCGTCGCCGTGCACACCCACCTCACCCAGCGCGATCCGCTGATCGGGCGACGGATAGGTTGTCATCCACCCCCCGTCCTGTGCCCCGTGCAGGTCACGCATCGGGTAGAGCGCGATGGGTTCCAAAAACACCACGACGCGCTGTTCTTCGCGGGCCAATCGCACACATTCGCGCAACATCTGCGCGGCGTCCGCGCCCGTTGAAGGGCATGCGATTATGACGCCGGGAATGTCGCGCAAAACGGCCAGGGAATTGTCGTTGTGGAAATGCCCGCCAAAACCCTTTTGATACCCAAGCCCCGCGATGCGTAACACCATCGGGTTCGTAAACTGCCCGTTCGAGAAGAAGGGCAATGTCGCTGCCTCGCCCCGGATCTGGTCCTCGGCATTGTGCAGATAGGCCAGAAACTGAATTTCGGGTATCGGAATGAACCCGTTATGCGCCATGCCGATTGCCAGCCCCAGAATGGACTGCTCATCCAGCAGCGTGTCGATCACCCGATCCGGGCCAAAGCGTTGATGCAGTTTCTGCGTCACCCCGTACACACCGCCCTTGCGACCCACATCTTCGCCCATACACACGATTTCGGCATGTTCCAGCATAAGGTCGGTCAGCGCCCAGTTTATCAGGCGGCTCATGGGTTGGGGGTCGGTCATCGAACGGATGTCACCGCCAAATGCCCTTAACCGTGCATCTGGGCTGGGTCCGTTGGTGGGCATGCAGTCCCGTTTTGGCGGGATCAGGCTGGCAGCAACTTCGCCGACAGTTGCCAGATGCGGGCGGCTGGCTGCCTCGACAGCAATACGGTCAGTGCGCGCGCAGGTAGTTTCATAGATTTTCAGCGCTAACTCCGGCGCAAGCGCCCCTGCCTGTCCCAACAAGCGCACGCTATGCAGCAGCGGGTCGTTGGCCTCGTCCTCTTCCACCTCTGCCTTGGCAAGATATGTGGTCGGCACATCTGCCCCTGCATGCCCGTACAGACGCACGGTGTTCACGTGCAGAAATGCAGGCCTGCGACGGGAACGGACATAGGCAGCGGCTTCTTTCGCCACAGCAAACGTTTCATAAATGTCCAGACCATTGGCGCGAAAGTACTTGATGCCCGGTCGGTTCTCCATCGAGGTTTCGATCCAACCTTTTGGTGTTTTGGTCGATATCCCGATACCGTTATCCTCGCACACGAACAGCAACGGCAACGGCGTAGACTGTACACTGGTCCAACCTGCCGTGTTGATCGCGCCCTGCGCTGTCGAATGGTTGGCAGAGGCATCGCCAAATGAACACATTGCAATTCCATCTGCGGGCAATTGCCGGTGTTCCGGGTGATGCCGCCGGGCTGCACCAAAGCTATAGGCCGCGCCAACGGCCTTGGGCAGATGACTTGCGATGGTCGAGGTCTGCGGCGGGATCATCAACGCCTTTGACCCCAGCACTTTGTGCCGCCCGCCCGATGTCGGGTCTTCTTTTGAACACGCAAAACTCAGCAGCATGTCCCATGCGATCTGCTGTCCCGGCACCTGCTCGGCGCGGGCAATCTGAAACGCCGCGTCGCGGTAGTGCAAAAAGGCGATATCCCCCGGATCAAGGGCATGCGCCACTGCGGCCATTCCTTCGTGGCCGGACGAGCCGATGGTGTAAAACCCCTGCCCTGCCTTCTGCATCGCGCGACTTGTGCGATCCAGCGCCCGGCTGAGCACCTGAGATCGAAAAAGCGACACCGCATCTGGCTTGCTTAACCCCGGCCGCGGTGGTGCGCCCTCAGGCAAGTCGCGGCTGGCAACGCGTTTCAGGAAATTTTCGTGAACAATCTGGGCGCGGTCCATGGCTCGGCCTTTTCCGGTTACAGTGTCTTTTTACAGCTGGGCAACGGCGCGAGTGATGCGGGCCAAACCTTCGGTCAGGCTTTCCGTTGCATAGGCAAAGGACAGACGCAAATGCCCCGCCATTCCAAAGGCACGCCCCGGAACCAATGCAACCCCGGCCTCGTCCAGCAGATAACGGCAAAACTCGTGATCCACCGGCATCTTCGCCGGTGTTTTTGGGAACACGTAAAATGCACCATCCGGCAGGGCACAGTTCAACCCGGCAGCATTCAATCCATGAACCACCAGATCACGGCGCGCGCGCATCTCGCCCAAACGTTTCTCCAATAAATCCTGCGGTCCGGTGAGGGCCGCCAGTGCCGCTGCCTGCGCGATGGAACATGCGCCCGAGGTTATCTGGCCCTGAACCGCCACGATCGCCTTGATCAGCGGTGCGGGCCCGATCCCCCAGCCGATCCGCCATCCGGTCATGGAATACGCCTTGGAAACTCCGTTCACGATCAGGGTGCGGTCTGCCAAGCCGGGAACGGCGCTGACAAATGACGTAAACGGGACATAGCATAGATGCTGATAGATCTCGTCCGAGATAACCCAAACCTGCGGGTGCCTTTCCAGTACCACAGCAAGTTGCCGGAGTTCTTCGCCTGAATACACCGCACCGGTCGGATTCGACGGCGTGTTCAGCAGCAACCAGCGTGTGCGCGGCGTTATCGCCTCCTCCAACTGCTCGGGCGTGAGCTTAAAGTCTTGCTCGCCGGGGCAATCCAGAACGACAGGCACCCCACCGGCCAGTTTGACCATATCGGCATAACTGGTCCAGAACGGCGCGGTGGTAATCACCTCGTCGCCGGGGTCAAGCGTGGCCAGAAACGCACCAGCCAGAACTTGTTTTGCGCCGGTTGAAACAACTACATTGGCAGGTTCGGTGGCCGCCTGTTCCGCGATTGCAGATCGCAACGCTGGTGTTCCGGCGGTGGCGGGATAGCGCGTCTGCCCGTCCAATGCCGCGCGATGTGCAGCCTCGATTACATGGGCCGGGGTTGGGAAATCCGGCTCGCCAGTGCTCAGCGCCACCACGTCGACGCCTTCTGTTCGCAGCCGTGCGGCATGTTCTGTAATCTGAACAATTTCCGACAATTCGATCCCAGCAAGCCGCCCGGCCCTTCGAAATTCACCCAAGCTGTTCTGATTGGTCATGGTCAACCGCTCCGCGCATTCGTATTCCATTCCTTTCTATCGTTCTGGAAAAGCCAAATTGCCAGTGATATTCCATCCGAAAGGTATGAGGATTTATCATATGATTGCGCCCCGCCGATTTCTGCCGTCGATTTCATCATTGCTGGCGCTCGAGGCCGTAGACCGGCTGGGCAGCGCCTCTGCCGCAGCTGCAGAACTGTCGCTGACACAAAGCGCCATCAGCAGGCAACTCAAGGCGATGGAAGAACAGTTGGGGGTTGAGCTGATCCAGCGCACACAAATGCGCCTGCATCTGACACCCGCCGCCAAGGAATACGTAAACACCGCGCGAACCGCGTTGCAGCAACTTGCGCAGGCCTCGCTCAAGCTCAAGGCCAACCCGACCGGTGGGTCACTGCACCTGTCGATCCTGCCCGCATTCGGTATGCACTGGCTTGCCCCGCGCCTGCAGGATTTCGCCCGCCGCCACCCAGAGGTTACCGTGAACCTCCATACCCGGTTGAAACCTTTTGAATTCGACACCGAACTCTTTGACGCGGCCATTCACTTTGGTCGGCAGGATTGGGCCGGTGTGAACTATCTGCCGATCATGCGCGAAGAGGTTCTGCCAGTGTGCGCACCGGATCAGTTGCCTAAAGATACCAACGACATCAACTGGCTGCCGTCGGCGCAACTCTTGCATCTCGACACCCGACCAGACGCATGGGAACGATGGTTCGCTGCACAAAACCACCCCCCGCAGGGGGCGCAGGGAATGGTGTTTGACCAGTTCTCGACCATGATTCAGGCAACGATTCATGGGCTGGGCGTTGCCTTGCTGCCTACGTATCTGATCGAGGAGTATTTGCGGGACGGGCGCCTGACGCTTGCCTGGCAGGGACCAGCCGTCAGTTTGGGTGACTACTATCTTGTCTGGCCCTTGGGACAGGCCGAGTCCGAACCTTTGAAATCATTTCGAAACTGGCTGGAAAAGCAATTGATCCAAGCATAACTGCCCGGCGCCTCTCAGGGCCTCAGAATTTGCCGTTGTCGTTTTTCCATTCGCCTCGCGGTGCAATCTTTTCAACCGTATCCCAGTGCTCGACAATTTTTTCGTTTTCTACGCGAAACAGATCGTAATAGGCGCTGTGCACACTGCGTGCATAACCTTCGCATACGGTCAGGACAAAATCACCTTGCGCCAGCACACGATGAAGTTTTTGGTAATCCGTGATTTTCTGCCCGTTCTCAGTGGCCGAGATTTCGGTGCGCAATTGCGTCAAGTCGTCACCAAACCTTGGATTGTGTTCGGCAAACGCACCGGCGTTGATATACATTTCCGACTGGTTCAGCTTGCCATCTACCAGAACGTTTTGCACAAAAGATCGAACAAACTCTCGGTTTTCCTCGGTCAGATGCAGATCGCGTGCCTCTACTGGCCCATCCACCATGCTGCGCCCCGACAGGTTCGGTCCCTGCCGTTTCTGAATATTGTCCCAATGTTCAATCGCTTGCCCGTCTTCGAAACGAAACACCTCGAACCCGATATTGCGACGTGAAAAGTCGTACTCCGTATGGGCAAACACGAAATCCCCATCCTCAAAAGCACGCACAATGTTTACCCGGGGCGAGGTTTCCGAAAGACGCTTGAACGTACCGCCAACCCTTCGCTGCCTTCATGCGTCTGCGGGTTGTGCTGAATGTATTTTGCCTCGTTGACGACCGAAACCGGACCGGGGTCGCCGGTTTCAATGCTTTTCAGCATCGCGCAAATCCGATCCTTGTTGGTCACCATCAATTACCCCTTAAAGAAGGGTGCAAAATGTTCACACCACCCGCACACACAAAGATGTCAGGCATGATGGTTGTCGGCAAGCCGTGTGATTGCGGCAAACAGATGAAATGCGCCTTTCAGAATCAACTGCTGCGAGTCAGAACCGATGCGTCTGCCCTACACGTCTATCGAGCGCGCGATAAGCTCTTTCATCACCTCGTTGGTGCCGCCATAGATCATTTGCACGCGCGCATCCGCATATAACCGTGCAATCGGGTATTCCATCATAAAGC
>JBPCWT010000178.1:0-16353 GCA_051009255.1 Ruegeria sp.
GCTTTCAAGTGCTTGTGCCAGATGCAGGATGTTCGAGCTTGACTGAGCATCCGGGCGCGATGAGCCGGCCTCGAACCGGAATGACAGTGACAGCCGCGACATGGGTCGCAATGTTTCGATCATGCGCTGCAATTCTTCCAGACCAACTTCGGAACCGCCTGCTGCAATGGCATTTGCCAGCCTGTCACCTTGCAGACCCAGACGAACAGTTTCGGGGGCCTGATCCACAAACCCGGCCTGCCGGATGACCATCTGCGCCTCGGGGCCTTGTGTATAGGCCAGAAACTGTCGGGCGATCTTGGGCAGCCGCCGGTTCGGCAGGTAAAGGAACATGGGCGATGTCAACGGGTAATCTTCGGTCTTGATCGACTGCCGTGTCGCGGTCAGGGCGTACTCGCACCCCCCGGCCAACGACAGAACCCGCGCCGATTGCGCCTCGGCATAACTGGCGATTCCGATGGCAAAGGCATCCGCCTGAACCGCCTGCACCAGATCGCTGCTGCGGGTGTGGCGGGTGATACTACTTGCCAGCGGAACACCCAGAATTTCTTCGACGGCCTGCGCCAGCCCCGACCCCTCGTCCGGTAAATACAGTGATATCGGCGCATCGGGTCCGCCCAAATCGACCCAGTTGCCGATCTCGCCGGAAAACACCGCCGCAAGATTGCTCAGCGAAATCTGCTGCACCGGATTGTCCGGCGCAACAACAGGAACCATCGCATCCAGCGCCAGCACACGCGAACGGCGCGCGCGCGTCAGATCACCAGACCCGACTGCGCGGGTCCTGTCATTTTCGGCTGGCCGGATTTCTCTCAGCGCCATGACAATGTCAGCATCGTTGGAGATCAGATCAGCAAAGCCCTGATCGGTGTTGGCCACGCGAAAGGCCAGACGGCCCAGCGGGGCGTCACGACCGGGTTGTAAAAGCGCGTAAACAAACCGGTTATCGCCCAATTTTTCCACTTTGGTCGTCAGGCCGTTGCGCTGTGCAAAGCCTTTGATCAATGCGGGCAGCAACGCTTCGGCCATCACGGACGAGCCGGAAAACGTTACCTCGCCAACATAGTCGGTCAGGCTGGGGCAAGCTGGCCCGTCACAGGTGACGCCCGACCCATCAATGGTCAACTCTCCGAACTGGGATTTGACCCGATAGAACTCACCGTCGAAACCCAACAGCTCGCCGGTAACTTCAATCTTGCCGTCATGCGACGTCAAAGTGATGTCCTGCGCCATCGCACCCGTCGCGATTGCCAGGCTAAAAAGTGCGGCACCTGCTGCCGCACGAAAATAATACATGGGTTACCTGAATTCGCCTGTAACTAGTTCGAGGCGATCTTCAGGTCTTTGAACAGATTATTCAACACCAGAAACTCTCCGGCGGCGCTGCACTCGGGCATGCCCACCTTCATTTCCCGTGATGTCAGACGCCGGTCAGCGCGCAATTCCAAAGAATGCACAACAATCTCGCGGCCACAATTGGCGTCTGTTACTTCGGTTTCAACCGTCAACGCGACGGTTCCGGATTGGTCGACATCCTGTGTTGGAACAGAATAGACCTCGACCGCCTGTGCGGCGGGGGCCCCGATATTTCCAAGTTGCACAACCCGGCCCAACCCCTGCGCGTTGGGATTAGCCCAGACATGGCCATGCTCGCCATAGCTGGCCCCAAACTCTAATGCATGAATTTGCAGGTCAGTGGTGCCGTTCCATTGCAGGGCGACGCGATCATAGTTGCCCAAATCCTTAACGTGAGTGGTGGCGACAGCACCCTTGTGATTCTCGAAGGACACAAGGAAGATCGCGTATTCAGACAGCGCCGGAATCGTGATGTCCAGCCTGCCCTCGGCATCGGTCATTTCCGTAAATGTCAGGCCGCTGTGATGTATCTCGACCTGCTGTTCCGCAAGGCACGGTGCCTCTACAATCAGGTTTGCGCTGGCCATTGGCGCGGCAGTCGCCCGCGCATCCAAACTGCAGATACGGGTTTCGCCGGGGGCCGCAAAGGTGGCGCTAGAGATTGTATTTAAAGAATTTTCCTGCGGCATCGCACCTTCGATCGGCGAAGATGACGTCAGAACGACGCCCCGCAGGCCCGCGATAACCTCGGCTTCGGGATCAGCGGATGCAAGTCGTTGATTGCCAGCAGATGACGGCGATCCGCTCTGCATCATAAAGCCAATTCCCAGCGCACAGGCAACGGTGCCGCCGACGGTCACAAAATTCCTGGCAATGCTCAAGACACCCTCCCCAGTTGAAGGAGCAAGCCACCATTCTATTAAGAAACGCGGCCAAGTTGTGGCCGCGTGGGGGAGTAAATGTGTCGAGTTTCGGGCGTAATCAGGTCAAGCGCCCGTGACAATGCTTGAATTTCTTTCCCGAACCGCACGGGCACCGGTCATTTCGTGACGGGTTGCCCCAGGTCGAGGGATCATTTTCGACAAATCCGGGCCGTGCATCGCCCGATGCCTCGGCTTCGGCAACGGCTTCGGCCTGTTCCCCGGCGGCCTGCATCTCTGCCTGCTGGGCCTGGAACTGTTCCAGCATCTCGCGCTGTTCTTCCTCGGACAATGGGCGAACGCGGGCCAGTTGTTGTGTAACGGTCTCGCGCAGGGTGTCCAGCATGGTTTCGAACAGCTGAAAACTTTCGTTCTTGTATTCATTCAGCGGATCGCGCTGGGCATATCCACGGAAACCCACGACCGAGCGCAGGTGTTCCAGCGTCAACAGATGCTCGCGCCATTTCCCGTCGATTGTCTGCAGCAGAACCTGCTTTTCGATGTTGCGCATGTTCTCGGGGCCAAAGGCCACGGCCTTTTGCGCCATCATTTCGTCGGCGGCCTTGATCAGGCGCTCGCGGATCTCGTCGTCGTCGACGCCTTCTTCGGCGGCCCAGTCCTGAACCGGGACATCCATGTTCAGCTTTTCAACAACCGCCGCATGCAGACCGTCGGTATCCCATTGATCTGCATAGGTTTTTGGCGGCATGTAATCATCGATCAGGTCGTCGATCACCTGTTCGCGCATATCCGATGCAATCTCGGACAGGTCAGTGGCCGACATGATCTCGCGCCGCTGGCTAAAGATCACGCGCCGCTGGTCGTTCATCACGTCGTCGAACTTCAGAACGTTCTTGCGCATGTCAAAGTTGCGGCCTTCGACCTTGGACTGCGCGCGTTCCAGCGACTTGTTCACCCAAGGGTGAATAATGGCTTCGCCTTCCTGCATGCCTAGCGTGGTCAACACCTTGTCCAGCTTTTCCGACCCAAAGATGCGCATCAGGTCGTCTTCGAGGCTCAGATAGAAAACTGTTTTGCCCGGATCGCCCTGACGGCCCGAACGACCACGCAACTGGTTGTCGATGCGGCGGCTTTCGTGACGTTCTGATGCCATGACATACAGACCGCCGGCCTCGATTACTTTCTGCTTTTCTTCGGTATGCTTTGCCTCTTCGGCCGTCCGCAGTTTCGCAGGATCGGCCTCGGGGTTTTCGGCAAGGGCTTGCAGAACCTTCATCTCGACGTTGCCGCCCAGCTGAATATCGGTGCCGCGACCGGCCATGTTGGTTGCGATGGTGACCGCGCCCAGACGTCCGGCTTCGGCCACGATCTGCGCCTCTTGTTCGTGCTGTCGCGCATTCAGGACATTGTGCTGAATGCCTTCCTTGGTCAGCAATTCGCTCAGCATTTCCGATTTTTCGATCGAGGTCGTGCCAAGCAGTACCGGCTGACCATTTTCATTGGCCTTCTTGGTCTGCTGGATCATCGCGTCGTATTTTTCCAACGCGGTACGATAAACCTGATCATCCTTGTCTTCGCGGGCGATTGGCAGGTTGGTGGGAATTTCGACAACACCCAGCCGATAGATTTCGCCAAACTCTTCGGCCTCGGTCAGGGCCGTACCTGTCATGCCGCCCAGTTTTTCATACAGGCGGAAATAGTTCTGAAAGGTCACGCTGGCCAGCGTCACGTTTTCGGGCTGAATCTGCGCACCTTCCTTGGCCTCGATGGCCTGGTGCAAACCTTCGGACAAGCGGCGACCCGGCATCATGCGGCCCGTAAATTCGTCGATCAGAACGACGTTACCGTCCCGAACAATGTAATCCTTGTCGCGTTGAAACAACTTGTGCGCACGAAGGCCCTGATTGACGTGGTGCACGACCGTCGTGCTTTCAGGATCATACAGCGACTGGTCCTCGGGGATCAGCCCGTTCTCCATCAACAGCTGCTCAAGAAACTCGTTGCCTTCGTCGGTAAAGGTTACATTGCGCGCCTTTTCATCGACCGAATAATGGTCTTCCTGCAACAATGGGATCAACGCGTCGATGGCCGTGTACAGGTCCGAACGGTCCTGCGACGGACCGGATATGATCAGCGGCGTTCGCGCCTCGTCAATCAGGATCGAATCCACTTCGTCGACGATCGCATAGTTGTGGTACTTCTGGTAAACCTCTTCCAGATCGGCCTTCATATTGTCGCGCAGATAGTCAAAGCCCAGCTCGTTATTGGTCGCATAAGTGATGTCGCAGGCATAGGCGGCCTTTTTCTCGGCATCGGGCTGACCCGACCAGATCACACCGGTTGTCATGCCCAACGCGCCAAACACTTTGCCCATCCACTCGGCATCCCGCTTGGCCAGGTATTCGTTAACCGTGACGATATGCACGCCCTTGCCGGTCAGCGCGTTCAGATAGGCAGGCAGGGTCGCAACCAGCGTTTTGCCTTCACCCGTCTTCATTTCCGAAATGTTACCCTGATGCAGGAAAATACCGCCAATCAGCTGAACGTCAAAAGCCCGCAAACCCAGCGCCCGCCGGCCGCCTTCGCGCACGTTCGCAAACGCTTCGGGCAGCAGATCATCCAGGCTCTCGCCATCCAGCGCCCGCTTGCGCAGTTCCTCGGTCTTTTCTTTCAGCGCGTCGTCCGAAAGTTTTTCGAACTCTGGCTCCAGCGCGTTGATCTTTTCGACCAGCGGGCGGGTTGCCTTGATCTTGCGGTCGTTCGGTTTTCCGAACACCTTTTTGGCAAGCGTTCCGAGTCCCAGCATGTTCACTCCAGCGGATCTGTTCTTGTCTTGTTTTCGACAGGCTTGCCCACCTTGCGATCAGCCCATAGATACGGGGGGTGAAAGGCGGCCCTGTCCAAGGCTTCAAGGCGATGTAAGCGGCAGGCCAGACAGTGTCAACGCTGCGCCCGGTCGCGGCCAATAAATAGGATGATTCAATGCCCAAAGGCCTCACTTTTTTGCCATCGCTGGCGCTTGCCGCCGTGATGGCCCTGCCGGTTGCCGCCCAGACCCAGCCAGATCCCGATACGGTTGTGGCCCGCGTCAACGGTGACGAGATCACGCTGGGGCACATGATCGCAACCACTGCCAGCCTGCCGACGCAGTATCAGAACATGGATGACGAGGTTCTTTACGACTTTGTTCTGGAGCAGCTGATTCAGCAGCATTTGCTGGGTCAGGTTCAGGATAACGAGCTATCCAGGATGTCTGTTCTGACACTGGAAAACGAAGAACGTTCGCTTCGCGCCGTTCAGACCATTCAGCAGGTCATCGAAGGCGCGGTCACGGACGAGGCGATTCAGGCCGCGTATGACGCGCAGGTTGCGAACTTTGTTGGCAATGACGAATTCGACGCCTCGCACATTCTGGTAAAGACCGAGGAAGAGGCCAACACAATCAAGGCTCAGCTGGACGAGGGCGCGGATTTTGCCGAACTGGCCAAGGAAAAATCCACCGGTCCGTCCGGCCCCAACGGCGGCTCGCTGGGATGGTTTGGCAAGGGCATGATGGTGCCCGAATTCGAACAGGCCGTTCTGGGCCTTGAAAAAGGTCAGGTATCAGCCCCCGTTCAAACGCAGTTCGGCTGGCACGTCATAAAACTGAACGATCAGCGCATGACCCAGGCACCCGCGCTTGCCGATGTCCGCGAAGAGGTCGCTACCGTTGTCCGGCAGGATGCGGTTCAGGCGAAGATCGAGGAACTGACCGAACAAGGCGAGGTTGAACGCCCCGAGATCGAAGGTATTGGCCCCGAAGTCCTGCGGCAGCTGGACCTGATTCAGGAGTAAGACCCGTGGCCACGATCACCAAGGTTTCGCCGCTGGCACCTGCCGGTTTTACTGAATTGCCGGCGATCGATGGAGTTCGCCTTGCGACGGTCGAGGCCGGCGTTCGTTATCAGGGGCGCACCGATGTCATGCTTGCGCTGATGCATGCGGGCACCTCGGTCGCCGGGGTATTTACCCGTTCGGCCACCCGCGCGGCCCCGGTTCTGGACTGTCAGGACAAGATCGGCGGCCCCAATGACGGACCGGCGGCGATCCTTGTGAATTCCGGCAACGCCAACGCCTTTACCGGCCATTACGGTCAAACCTCGGTGGCCGAGCTGACGCAGGCTGTCGCACAGGCAACGGGTGTACCGGTGGACCGGGTCTTTACCTCGTCCACCGGGGTCATTGGTGAACCCCTGCCGCATGACCGGATCGTGGCGCAGCTTGAAACGCTGAACGGGGACTTGCGCGCGGACGCATTGGAAGACGCCGCGCGCGCCATCATGACCACAGATACTTTCCCCAAGGGGGCCAGTGCTCAGGTGGAAATTGACGGAAAAACAGTCTCTGTTTCAGGGATTGCCAAGGGTTCAGGCATGATCGCGCCGGATATGGCGACAATGCTTGTCTACATCTTCACCGACGCCAAGATTGAACAATCCGCGCTGCAAAGGATGCTGGCCCAACAGACGGACCGAACGTTCAACTGCATCACTGTCGACAGCGACACATCAACCTCTGACAGCCTGCTTTTATGTGCCACCGGTGCTTCTGGCGTGGATGCCACCGGCAACGCGGCATTTGCCGAAGCTTTGGAATCCGTGATGCTGGATCTGGCGCAACAGGTCGTGCGCGATGGCGAAGGCGCCACAAAATTCGTGGAAATCCGCGTGACAGGTGCCGCATCCGATTCCGATGCCAAGATACACGGGCTTGCCATCGCCAATTCACCCCTGGTTAAAACCGCAATCGCGGGCGAAGACCCAAATTGGGGCCGTGTCGTCATGGCAATTGGCAAATCCGGCGCGGCAGCGGACCGCGACCTGCTGAGTATCTCCTTCGGCAACATTCTGGTGGCCGAAAATGGTTGGGTTAGTCCCGATTACCGGGAAGATGACGCCGCTGCCTATATGCAGGGGCAAAATCTGGTGATCGCGGTCGATCTGGGTTTGGGCAGCGGCACATCAACAGTCTGGACCTGTGACCTGACCCACGGATATATCGAAATCAACGCGGATTACCGATCGTGAAAACGCTTCTTGTTTCCGCCGTTGCGCTGATCGATGTCGATGGCCGTGTATTGCTGGCGCAGCGCCCCAATGGCAAATCCATGGCCGGTCTATGGGAGTTTCCAGGCGGCAAGGTAGAACCCGTTGAAACGCCCGAACTTGCCCTGATCCGCGAACTTGAAGAAGAGCTTGGCATCAACACCTGGGCCTCTTGCCTTGCACCGCTGACCTTTGCCAGCCACAGCTATGACGATTTTCACCTGCTGATGCCGCTGTTTGCCTGCCGCAAATGGGAAGGCATCCCACAATCGCGTGAAGGGCAGGCACTGAAATGGGTGCGCGCGTCAGAAATGCGTGACTACCCCATGCCGCCCGCAGATATTCCCCTGATCCCCATCCTGCGCGATTGGCTCTGACCGCCGAAAACGCCAATAAAATAACGGAAGTTCCACTAGTTCGAACTGTAACAGGAACCACCTGACCCTGTTACAATTCGTAACAATTTAGAAAACTTCAGGAAAAAATTGACCCGCAACCTCCGCTCGTCTCACATCGGGACGTTGGCGCACGGGCATCGGTCCGGCGTTGTCATTTCCGGCACTTGCAAGGCCGGGATGGGGAGGAGAAAGACATTGGCTCAGACGCAGTCGGGCGCCGAAGGGATGAAATCCATCCCGGCTTTGCTTGAACGTAACGTGGCGCAGTTCGGGGACGCCCCGGCCTATCGGGAAAAAGAATTGGGGATCTGGCAATGCTGGTCCTGGGCTGAAACCTCCAAAGAAGTTCGCTCGATGGCGCTGGGCTTTCTGGAACTTGGCGTCGAAAAGGGCGACCACATTGCCATTATCGGGCGCAACCGGCCTGCGCATTACTGGTCGATGGTTGCGGCACAGATGGTGGGCGCGGTTCCGGTTCCGCTCTATCAGGATTCCGTCGCCGAAGAGATGGCCTATGTGATGGAACATTGCGGAGCGAAATACGTCGTCTGCGGTGATCAGGAACAGGTCGACAAGGTTATCGAGATTCAGGAGAATTTGCATCAGGTCAAACACATCCTGTACAACGACAAGCGCGGGATGCGGAAATACGACCACAGCCAGATGAACGCGCTCGAAGACATCATGGCCGAAGGCGCCGCCGGGCATCAGCGTTTTGACGCGGAACTGGACCGCCGCATTTCCGAAATCACTTACGACGACACCTGCGTGATGCTGTACACGTCGGGCACGACCGGCAAGCCCAAGGGCGTGGTCTTGTCGAACCGGAACGTGATCGAAAGCGCCAAGAATTCAGCCGATTTCGACCATCTGAACCGCGACGAAGACATCCTGTCCTATCTGCCTATGGCATGGGTCGGTGATTTCATCTTTTCCGTCGGTCAGGCCTATTGGTGTGGTTATTGCGTGAACTGCCCCGAAAGCGCCGACACGATGATGACCGATCTGCGAGAGATCGGGCCGACCTATTTCTTTGCCCCGCCGCGCGTGTTCGAGACACAGCTGACCAACGTGATGATCCGCATGGAAGACGCCGGAAAGCTGAAAAAGCGCATGTTCGACTATTTCATGGCCCATGCCAAAAGGGTTGGCGGCAAGCTGTTGGATGGCAAATCCGTCAGCTTTGGCGACAAGATCAAATATGCGCTGGGCAACCTGCTGGTCTACGGGCCGCTCAAAGATACGCTGGGCTATGGCCGGTTCCGCGTGGGCTATACCGCGGGCGAGGCGATCGGGCCGGAAATCTTTGATTTCTATCGGTCTTTGGGCATCAACCTGAAACAGCTTTACGGTCAGACCGAAGCCACGGTTTTCATCACGGTTCAGCCCGACGGTGAAGTACGCGCAGATACCGTTGGCGTACCCGCGCCGGATGTCGAACTTAGGATCGACGACACCGGCGAGATTCACTATCGCTCGCCGGGCGTATTCGTCGAGTATTTCAAAAACCCCGACTCTACCGCATCAACCAAGGACTCAGAGGGTTGGGTCGCGACGGGTGATGCCGGGTTCATCGAGGAATCCTCGGGCCACTTGCGGATCATCGACCGTGCCAAGGACGTTGGCAAAATGGCCAACGGATCAATGTTCGCGCCGAAATATGTCGAGAACAAGCTCAAGTTCTATCCCGATATCCTCGAAGTTGTGCTGTTCGGTAATGGCAAGGACAGATGCGTTGCCTTTGTCAATATTGACCTGACGGCGGTCGGCAACTGGGCCGAGCGTAACAACATCGCCTACGCGTCTTATCAGGAACTGACCGGTCATCCCCGTGTGTTAGAGACGATTCGCAACCACGTCGAAGAGGTGAACAAATCGATCGCCCAAGACGAAATGCTGTCGGGCTGCCAGTTGCACCGCTTTGTGGTTCTGCACAAGGAACTGGATGCCGATGACGGCGAAATCACCCGCACCCGCAAAGTGCGCCGTGGTTTCGTCGAAGAGAAATACGCAGATATCATCGCCGCGCTTTACGACGGCTCGGAAACGGTCTCGACCACAACCGAAGTTACCTACGAGGACGGGCGCAAGGGTTCGATCAGCGCCACGCTGGAAATCATCGACGCGCCGGTTGTGGCCGTATCTCAGCACAAGGTGGCCGCGGAATGAGGATAGCCCGCGCGCCATCTCGTATATGCGTTTTTGAGGGAGTAGCCGATGCTTGACGCATCTGATGGATATGTCACCGAGGACGGCCGCAAGATCGGCGGCGTGGTGATGGAAATGAAAAACATCACCCTGCGATTTGGCGGCGTGGTGGCGATCAAGGATATCTCGTTTGACATCCGCGAGGGCGAGATCCGCGCGATTATCGGCCCGAACGGGGCAGGCAAGTCCTCGATGTTGAACGTGATCTCTGGCTTTTACGTCCCGCAAGAGGGCGAGGTTTGGTTTCACGGGGCAAAGCGCCCGCCGATGCGCCCCTACGAAGTTGCGCGGCAGGGTATCGCGCGCACGTTCCAGAACATCGCCCTGTTCGAAGGTATGAGCGTTCTGGACAACGTCATGACGGGCCGCCTGAACTATATGAAAACCAACATCCTGCAGCAGGCGCTGTGGAAGGGCAAAGCCGAAGCCGAAGAAACCGAAAACCGCGAAGCGGTGGAAAAGATCATCGACTTTCTGGAAATTCAGCACATCCGCAAAACGCCTGTTTCCCGGCTGCCTTACGGTCTGAAGAAACGCGTTGAACTGGCCCGTGCGCTGGCGGCAGAACCCAAGCTGCTGCTGCTGGACGAACCGATGGCAGGCATGAATGTCGAGGAAAAAGAGGACATGAGCCGCTTTATTCTGGACGTGAATGACGAGTTCGGCACCACCATCGCCCTGATCGAACACGACATGGGCGTTGTGATGGATCTAAGCGACCGCGTGGTCGTTATGGATTACGGCCGCAAAATCGGCGACGGCACCCCGGGCGAGGTGCGCAGCAATCAGGAAGTCATCGACGCCTATCTTGGTGTGTCGCATGACTGACCATCTGACAGACATGAGGGGGGGCGAGCATGCCTGATCAGTTAATTTATGCGATGGAGGTTATCCTGAACGGCCTGATGGCCGGGGTTCTCTATGCGCTGGTGGCCCTGGGGTTTGTGCTGATCTACAAGGCGTCGGGCATTTTTAACTATGCGCAGGGCGTCATGGCCCTGTTTGCCGCGATGACGCTGGTGGGGATCATGAACGGGCAGGTGCCGTTTGCCCACCTGATAAACGCAACCTTTGGTACCCATGTCCATTACTTCGGCTGGAACGTGCCCGCGCTGCTGGCGATTATCCTGACGATGGGGGTCATGGTGCTGCTGGCATGGGCGGTGCAGCGGTTCGTGATGCGGCATCTGGTCGGGCAGGAACCGATCATCCTGTTCATGGCCACGATCGGTTTGGCCTATTTCCTCGAAGGTGTGGCTGACCTGATGTGGGGGTCCGAGATCAAGACGCTGGATGTTGGCCTGCCTCAGGGCATTAACCTGTGGCTTGACGAGGTCACGTTCAACATCTTTGGCTACGGCTTCTTCATCGACAATCTGGATATCGTCGCAACCATAATCGCGGCCCTTCTGGTGGCGGCGCTGGTTGTGTTCAGCCAGTACACCAAACAGGGCCGCGCCATGCGCGCGGTGGCCGATGACCATCAGGCGGCACTGTCGGTTGGCATCTCGCTGAACTTTATCTGGATCATGGTCTGGTCGGTTGCCGGCTTCGTGGCGCTGGTCGCGGGTATCATGTGGGGCACCAAGTCGGGCGTGCAGTTCTCGCTGTCGCTGATCGCGCTCAAGGCGCTGCCGGTGCTGATGCTGGGCGGGTTCACCTCGATCCCCGGTGCCATCGTCGGCGGGTTGATCATCGGTGTGGGTGAAAAACTGTTTGAATTCGCCATCGGCCCGATGGTGGGCGGCGCGACTGAAAACTGGTTCGCCTATGTGCTGGCACTGCTGTTCCTGGTGTTCAGGCCTCAGGGTCTGTTTGGGGAGAAGATTATTGAGCGTGTCTAGCCTCATCACTTTGCGCAGGGGTCTGGCCGTTGTCACTCTGGTTGCGACGGGGCTGGCCTGCTGCGCGGTGGTTGTCTTTCTGGGCCTCGCCATCGCGGCGCAAAGCCTGGCAGATCAGGCCGGATTAATCGCCGCAACGCTTGCCGTGCTTGCATTGGGTGTCGCCGGGATGTTCGCAATAGCATCGATGTCCAAGGCAAACTGGCAGTTTGTTTGGCTTCCCGTACTTGTACTGGGCACGATGACGGTCTCGGCGGCGTGGATAGCGGCGTCATTTTTCAAACTGATCATCGGACCAAACGGTTCGCTGACCGACCTGAAATCGCTGGATGCATCGGTTCACTATCTCAAGGCTCTGACCGGGTACTGCGCTCTGCTCGTCGGTCTTATCAGCAGTGTATTTCTGGAACGCACCCTGTTGCGCCGTACCGGAGGTGCCGCATGAAAAAGCTGATCGCCATCGTAAACGTGATTGCATGGGCAGGGTTCTGGGCCTTTGGCTATATCGCCGTCACCGCCGAGGGGTTGACCGAAAGCCAGCTGGTGATCGCCGCAATTCTGGCCTTTGCCGGGCTTGTCACTGGCGTCGTGGCCTACATGAAACTGGTACGCGTGACCGAACACAGCGGTTACGCCAAATCATCAAGACAACTGGATGTCGCGACCCGAAACCGGGCGCAGGAAGAATGGGGAAGTTGAGCCATGTTCTATCGTGAAGCCGGGGATTTCAAAGTCTCCTACAGGGACGACAGCCAGACTTTCCCGATCAAGTTCGACCGGTACCGGTACTACGTCGTGCTGGCGGTGGCCTTTGGCATCATCCCCTTCATCATCAACGACTATTGGGCAAACGCGCTGCTGCTGCCGTTCCTGATCTATGCCATCGCGGCCATCGGTCTGAACATCCTTGTGGGATATTGCGGGCAGGTCTCGTTGGGGACGGGTGGTTTCATGGCTGTGGGGGCATATGCCTGCTACAAGCTGATGACGGCGTTCCCGGATGTCAGCATGTTCATCCACATTCTTCTTGCCGGGGGCATCACCGCAATGGTCGGTGTTCTGTTCGGCCTGCCCAGCCTGCGGATCAAGGGGTTCTACCTGGCGGTGGCGACACTTGCGGCGCAGTTCTTTCTTGTCTGGCTTTTTAACCGTGTTCCTTGGTTCTACAATTACTCGGCATCGGGTCAGATCAACGCGCCGGAACGCGACGTGTTTGGCATTATCATTACCGGACCAAATGCACCGGCATGGGCCACCTATTTGTTCTGCCTGATCTTCCTTGCACTTTGTGCGCTGATCGCGCGTAACCTGACGCGCGGCACCACGGGCCGGACGTGGATGGCGATCCGCGATATGGATATCGCGGCAGAAATTATCGGTGTGAACCCGCTCAAGGCCAAGCTGACCGCGTTTGCCGTCAGCTCGTTCTTTGTTGGAATTGCCGGCGCGCTGTTCTTTTCCGTCTACCTCGGCGCGGTCGAGGTTGGAGAGGTCTTTGGCATCCAGAAATCATTCCTTGTCCTGTTCATGGTTATCATCGGCGGTCTTGGGTCGATCTTCGGATCGTTCGCGGGCGCGGGTTTCCTTGTTCTGCTGCCGGTCGTGCTGAAAGTGGTTGGCGCGGATTGGTTGGGATGGCCCACTGATATCGTGGCACACCTACAGCTGGTGATCGTTGGCGCGCTCATCATCATGTTCCTTATCCTCGAGCCGCACGGTCTGGCGCAGTTGTGGCGCGTGGCAAAGGAGAAACTCAGACTATGGCCCTTCCCCTACTAATTTCGGGGGCGGGCGACTTTAAGAAGGGCAACAAGCCCACACCAACATCGGATCAACCAAGGGAGGAGACACCCGATGAAGATTAAACTGGCAACCGTGGCGCTAAGCGCCCTGATGGCCGCAGGGCCGGCGATGGCCGACCTCGTATTCCCATCGCTCAGCTACCGTACTGGCGCTTATGCGGCGGGCGGTATTCCGTTTGCGGATGGTTATGCCGACTATTTCACCCTGCTGAACGAGCGGGATGGAGGCATTGGCGGCGTTCCGGCCAAGGTGATCGAATGCGAAACCGGCTATAACACCGAAAAAGGTGTGGAATGCTATGAATCGACCAAGGGCGAAGGCGCGCTGGTCTATCAGCCGCTGTCGACCGGTATCACCTATCAGCTGATCCCAAAAGTCACGGCAGACGGAATCCCCTTGCATTCAATGGGTTATGGCCGAACATCCGCCTCGAACGGCAAAGTCTTCGAGTGGATCTTTAACTATCCTGCCAACTATTGGACCGGGGCGTCTTCGGTGATCAATCATCTGTTAGACGAAAACGGCAGCGATTTGAGCGGCAAGAAAATTGCGCTGGTCTATCACAACTCGGCCTACGGCAAGGAGCCGATCCGGACACTGGAAGAACTGTCGAAAAAGCACGGGTTTGAATTGGCAACACTGCCAGTGGACCACCCCGGCCAAGAACAGAAATCGCAATGGCTGCAGATTCGCCGTGATCGTCCAGACTATGTTGTGATCTGGGGTTGGGGCGTCATGAACCAAGTCGCCATTCAAGAAGCCGCCAACATTCGGTTTCCAATGGAGAACATGATTGGTATCTGGTGGTCGGGTGCGGAAATCGACGTTCTTCCCGCAGGTGACAAGGCCAACGGTTACAAGGCCATGGCTCTCACTAACGTTGGCACTGATTACCCCATCTATGACGATCTCAAAAAATATGTCGTAGACGCGGGTAAGACCGCCGGTGCAGGTGATCAGCTCGGAACCGTTCCTTATAACCGAGGTCTTTATGCCGCAATGCTGGCTGCCCAAGCGGTCGAGGTGGCACAAGAGATGCATGGCGAGGCCAATATCACGCCGGCGATGATGCGTGATGGTATGGAAAACTTGTCCATTACTGAAGACTTGATGACTTCCCTTGGAATGCCCAACTTTGGCCCTTCCTTTAATGTGACCTGCGAAAATCATGGCGGTCCAGGATTGGCCTCCGTGGTTCAGTGGGATGCTACAGCCAAGGTGTGGAACAACATTGCTCCGTACCGCGAGGCTGATATGGAGTTGATCAATAGCTTAATCGCCGAAGATTCCGCCGCCTACGCTGCGGAAAACAACATCGAACCGCGCTGTAACTAATCGCGGATCGGCCCGGTTTCTCGGACCGGGCCTTTGCATGACCGGGGCGGCGGTATGCTGCCGCTCCGAACCGGACAAATCCCGAAAACCGGGACAGGCATGAGGACAAGTGCTGATGCTGGATACGGCAACAACAACCGAAGTGCAGGCCGAAACCCTGCTTGAGGTCAATAATATCGAGGTGATCTACAATCACGTGATCCTCGTGCTGAAAGGCGTCAGCCTGACCGTACCCAAGGGCGGTATAACCGCTTTGCTGGGCGGCAACGGCGCGGGTAAGACCACAACGCTCAAGGCGGTGTCGAACCTGCTGCATTCGGAACGTGGCGAGGTTACCAAAGGTACGATCAAGTATCGCGACCAGCACATTCACGAAAGCGACCCCTCCGTTCTGGTGGAAAAGGGCGTCATCCAGGTGATGGAAGGCCGCCATTGTTTTGAACACCTGACCGTCGAAGAAAACCTGCTGACCGGTGCCTATACCCGCAAGGATGGCAAGGCGAACATTCAGCAGGATCTTGATCTGGTTTACAGTTATTTCCCCCGTCTCAAGGAACGCCGCCGCAGTCAGGCAGGCTACACCTCGGGCGGCGAGCAACAGATGGTGGCGATGGGACGCGCATTGATGTCGCGCCCCGAAACCATCCTGCTGGACGAGCCCTCGATGGGTCTTGCGCCGCAGCTGGTCGAAGAGATTTTCGGCATCGTCAAGGATCTGAACGAAAAGGAAGGCGTGTCCTTCCTGCTGGCCGAGCAGAACACGAACGTCGCGCTGCGATTTGCCCATTACGGCTATATCCTGGAATCCGGCCGGGTGGTGATGGATGGCCCCGCCGCTGAGCTGCGCGAAAACCCCGACGTAAAGGAATTCTACCTCGGAATGTCCGAGGAGGGCCGCAAAAGCTTCCGCGATGTGCGCTCGTACCGCCGCCGCAAAAGGTGGCTGTAAGCGGATGGAGGATCTGGCCATGACCTACTTTGACAAACTGGAAACCCGATCTGCGGACCAGCGGGCAGGCGATCAGGCGCAGGCGCTGCGCGAACAGATCGCAAGGGTCACATCGGCATCGGGTTACGCCGCGCATTTTGCAGATGCCGACACAGACGCAGTTTCATCTGCCGAAGATCTGGTCAACTTGCCGGTGCTGCGCAAATCCGAAATCAGCCGCGCGCAGGGCGAGCACCCGCCGCTTGGCGGGTTTACGGTGAAACCGGCGCATGGGTTTGCCCATATCTTTCAATCACCGGGCCCGATCTATGAACCGGGCGGAGTGGATCACGACTGGTGGCGCATGGGGCGCTTTCTGCACGCTGCTGGCATCGGTCAGGGCGACATCGTTCAGAACTGCTTTGGCTACCACCTGACGCCGGCTGGTATGATCTTTGAAAACGGCGCGCGTGCGGTTGGCGCAACCGTTCTGCCCGCAGGAACCGGCCAGACAGA
>JBPCWT010000179.1:0-11910 GCA_051009255.1 Ruegeria sp.
CGGCGAGAGTATTTTTGAAAAGATGAAGGGGCGGTCAGGTTTTGGCCGCCTCTTTCAGTTTGTAGATCAGATCGAGCGCTTCGCGCGGTGTCAATTCGTCCGGTAGTATGTCCGTCAATATATCTGTCACCGGCGAAGATTTCGGCGATGGCGCGGGCGGGGGCGGCGCTGCGGAAAACAACGGCAGGTCGTCGATCAAAGCCTTTTGCTTGCCGCCTTCGCGCTCTGTCTTTTCCAGCTGTTCCAGCACGATACGCGCGCGATCCACGACAGACGCGGGAAGACCAGCAAGCTGGGCAACCTGAACACCATAGGACCGGTCGGCGGCGCCTTTGTGAACTTCGTGCAGAAAGATTACCTCGCCCTCCCACTCCTTGACGGCGACGGTGGCGTTTTCAACACCTTCGAGGTTTCCGGCCAGCGCGGTCAGTTCGTGATAATGCGTTGCAAACAGGGCGCGGCACTGGTTCGCGGCGTGCAGGTGTTCCAATGTGGCCCATGCTATGGACAGGCCGTCATAGGTGGCGGTGCCGCGCCCGATTTCATCCAGAATGACAAGCGCCCGATCATCCGCCTGATTTAGAATGGCCGCGGTTTCGACCATTTCAACCATAAAGGTGGAGCGTCCGCGCGCCAGATCATCCGAGGCGCCAACGCGGCTGAAAAGCTGGCTGACAAGTCCGACATGGGCGGATTCGGCGGGAACATAGCTGCCCATTTGTGCAAGCAACGCGATCAGCGCGTTCTGGCGTAGAAACGTCGATTTACCAGCCATGTTGGGGCCGGTCAGCAACCAGATTGCAGCGCCCGCGTTTGCGCTTAGGTCACAGTCATTGGCGATGAATGTATCACCGCCCTGCTGCCGCAATGCATGTTCAACAACCGGATGGCGCCCGCCCTGAATGGCAAATGCACGAGATGTGTCGACTTTTGGCCGACGCCAGTTTTCGCCACGTGCAAGATCGGCAAGCGCGGTCGTCAAGTCCAGCTCTGCCAACCCGCGCGCGGCTTGGTTTAGGTGCGCGGCCTGTTCCAAAATTGCATCAGAAAGCCTTTTATAGAGCCGCTTTTCAATCTCGAGCGCTAGGTTTCCAGCATTCAGAATCCGGGTTTCGATCTCGCTGAGTTCCACGGTGGTAAACCGCACTTGGTTGGCCGTGGTCTGGCGGTGGATGTAGGTTTCGCTGAGCGGGGTGTTCAGCATCTTTTCGGCATGGGTTGCCGTGGTCTCGATAAAATAGCCCAGCACGTTGTTGTGCTTGATCTTCAACGAAGCAATGCCAGTATGTTCGGCGTATTTCTTTTGAAAGCCGGCAATAACGGAGCGACCCTCGTCGCGCAGGGTGCGGGCCTCGTCCAGCTGGTTGTCAAATCCGGGGGCGATAAAGCCACCATCACGCGCCAGCAATGGGGGCTCAGCCACAAGCGCATCATCCAGCACGTCAACAAGGTCGCCGAACCCGGTCAGGTTTTGATTGGCGGTTGCCAGCAAAACCGGTAGATCCCGATCCGCGCACGTTTGAGCAATCGCGGCGGCCTGGGTCAGCCCGTTGCGAATGGCGGCAAGATCGCGCGGGCCACCCCGGTCCAACGACAATCGCGACAGGGCGCGATCCAGGTCGGGCGTTTTGCGCAGCGCGTCCCGCAGGTTTGACGCGATCAGGCTGTCCTCGGTAGCAAACGATACCGCATCCAATCGCGAATGGATGACATCAAGGTTTCGCGACGGGCTGGAAAGTCTTTGTTCCAGCAAACGCGCACCGCCCGGGGTTACGGTGCGATCCACCACGGCCAACAGCGAACCGGCACGGCCACCGGACAGCGAACGAGTCAGTTCAAGGTTACGACGCGTTGCCGCGTCAATCTGAACGACGCGATCCTCGGATTCCTTTAACGGTGTTTGGAGAAGCGGCAGTTTGCCCTTTTGCGTGATCTCAAGATAATCGATCAACGCGCCCATTGCCGAGACTTCGGCGCGACCGAAATTTCCGAACGCGTCCAGCGTACCCACGTGAAACAATGCGCAGATCCGCTTTTCAGCCGCGGTGCTGTCAAAGCTTGCACGCCCGATAGGGGTCAGTGAAATGCCAAGATCGATACCAAGTTCATGCAGGTTTTGTTGTTGCCCCTCTGCCACGATCAGTTCGGATGGTGCCAGCCGCGCAAGTTCGGGGCTGAGCCGGACCGACGTCAATGGCATGACGTGAAACGCCCCGGTCGAAATGTCGGCCCATGCTAGCGCGGCCTCGTCCCGAACCTCGGCATACGCGGCCAGAAAGTTGTGCCGCCGCGCCTCGAGCAGTGCGTCCTCTGTCAATGTGCCGGGTGTCACCAATCGGACAACATCCCGCTTTACAACAGATTTAGAGCCTCTTTTCTTGGCTTCTGCCGGGCTTTCCATCTGTTCGCACACCGCGACGCGAAACCCCTTGCGGATCAGTGTCAGCAGGTAACCTTCGGCGGAATGAACCGGCACACCGCACATTGGAATGTCCTGATCGTTGTGCTTGCCACGCTTGGTCAGGGCGATGTCCAGCGCCTCGGCTGCGTTGACGGCGTCTTGAAAGAACATCTCGTAGAAATCACCCATGCGGTAAAACAGCAGGGCATCGGCATGCGCCTCTTTGATTTCCAGATATTGCGCCATCATTGGCGTGACTGTGGACAAGGCTGACCTCTTCTGGCGTATTCCAACCGCGACCTTACAAATCCCCTTACCGCGACGAAAGGTGAAAACGCATTGTCGTTGAGACCGACCGTCGCCTGCGGTAAGAGGCACAAGCCCTACATCACTAAGAAACGGCCGATCACATGCCCAAAGCGAAAATCACCAAAGAAGAAGCGCTGGCCTTTCACCTGGAGCCCAGCCCCGGCAAGTGGGAGGTGCAGGCCACCGTTCCCATGACCACGCAGCGCGATCTGTCGCTGGCCTACAGCCCCGGCGTAGCCGTTCCTTGCGAGGCGATCGCCGAAGCGCCAGAGACAGCATATGACTATACCAATAAGGGCAACCTTGTCGCGGTGATTTCAAACGGCACCGCGGTTCTAGGTCTTGGCAATTTGGGTGCGCTGGGCTCAAAGCCCGTGATGGAGGGAAAATCGGTTCTGTTCAAACGTTTCGCGGACGTGAACTCGATCGATATCGAACTGGATACCGAGGACCCGGATGAATTCTGCCGGGCGGTCAGGCTGATGGGCCCGACCTTTGGCGGCATCAACCTTGAAGACATAAAGGCACCCGAGTGTTTCATTATCGAGCAGCGCCTGAAGGAAGAGATGGATATCCCCGTCTTTCACGATGATCAGCACGGCACGGCCGTGATTTGTGCGGCGGGCCTGCTGAATGCCCTGCACATTTCGGGCAAAAAGATCGAGGACGTCAAGATCGTTCTGAACGGGGCAGGGGCTGCCGGAATTGCATGTATCGAACTGCTCAAGGCGGTGGGCGCGCGCCACGACAACTGCGTAATTTGCGACACCAAGGGCGTTATCTATCAGGGTCGGACCGAGGGCATGAACCAGTGGAAATCGGCCCACGCGATTCAAACAGACCTGCGCACGCTGGAAGAGGCGATGAAAGGCGCGGACGTTTTCCTTGGGGTATCCGTCAAGGGCGCGGTGACGCAGGATATGGTAGCCTCAATGGCCGACAATCCGGTGATCTTTGCCATGGCGAACCCCGATCCCGAGATTACACCGGAAGAGGCGCACGAAGTACGCGTCGACGCCATCGTTGCCACGGGCCGCAGCGATTATCCCAATCAGGTCAATAACGTGCTGGGCTTCCCCTACTTGTTCCGGGGCGCGCTGGATATTCACGCACGCGCCATCAATGACGAGATGAAAATTGCCTGCGCACATGCATTGGCGCGTCTGGCACGCGAGGATGTGCCGGACGAGGTGGCGCTGGCCTATGGCAAGACACTGACCTTTGGCCGTGACTACATCATTCCGACACCGTTCGATCCACGGCTGATTCACCGCATTCCACCGGCTGTTGCAAGGGCGGGGATGGAAACCGGCGCTGCGCGGCGCCCGATCATCGATATGGACGCGTACGAGGTCAGCCTGAAATCCCGGATGGACCCGACCGCCAGCATCCTGCGCGGCCTGAATGCACGTGCGCGTGCCGCACAAGGCCGAATGATCTTTGCCGAGGGTGACGACCCACGCGTATTGCGGGCCGCCGTGATGTATCAGCGATCCGGTTTCGGCAAGGCGCTGGTGGTAGGCCGGCATGAAGATGTTCAGGAAAAGCTGGAGGCCGCAGGGCTGGGCGATGCCGTTCGCGAGATCGACGTTGTGAACGCGGCCAACACCCACCACCTGCAAACCTACAAGGATTTTCTGTACAAACGCCTGCAGCGCAGGGGCTTTGACGGTAAAGATGTGCACCGTCTTGCCGCGCGAGACCGGCACGTGTTTTCGGCGCTGATGCTGGCACACGGTCATGGTGATGGCTTGGTGACCGGGGCGACACGTAAATCGGCGCACATTCTGGACCAGATCAACCACGTGTTTGATGCCGGTGCCGCAGATGGCGCGGCGGGAATTACAGCACTGTTGCACAAAGGAAAGATCGTGCTGATCGGCGATACGCTGGTGCATGAATGGCCGGATGAAAACGATCTGGCCACGATTGCAGAACGCGCCGCCGCAGTTGCACGTCACATGGGGCTGGACCCCCGGGTTGCCTTTGTCAGCTTTTCGACCTTTGGCTATCCCGTCTCTGAACGTACTGAAAAGCTGTACAAAGCGCCCGAGGTGTTAGAGGCGCGCGGTGTAGATTTCGAATACGAAGGGGAGATGACCGTCGATGTCGCGCTGAACACGCAACAGCAAGAGGCATATCCGTTTTCGCGTCTGACTGGTCCGGCCAACATCCTGATCGTTCCTGCCCGACATTCCGCATCCATTTCGACCAAGTTGATGCAGGAAATGGGTGGTGCGACGGTTATCGGGCCGATCCTGACCGGTATCGACAAGCCGATTCAGGTCTGCTCGACCGGGTCGACGGCCAACGACATTCTGAACATGGCCATTCTGGCCTCCTGCGATATCGGGTAAGCTATGGCGATCTGGAATCTCGGCTCGATCAACGCAGATATGGTGTATGCCGTGCCACATCTGCCCGGTCCGGGCGAAACACTGGCGGCGTCGAAACTTGACCGGTTTCTGGGCGGCAAGGGGGCCAATATGTCCGTGGCGGCGGCACGTGCCGGATCCCACGTCTGCCATATCGGGGCGGTTGGGGCTGACGGGCGCTGGGCAAAGGACAGGTTGACCGAATACGGCGTAGATACGCGCCACATCGCCGAGGTGGATGTACCAACGGGCCACGCCATTATTTCGGTGGACGAAAAAGGCGAAAACCAGATCGTGCTGTTTCCCGGCGCCAATCACGCCATATCTGCGGATCAACTGGGTCAGGCCCTGTCATCGGCCCAGGCGGGCGATCTGCTGGTTATGCAGAACGAAACCAACGCACAGGTCGAGGCTGCAAAGATGGGTCGCGAATTGGGGCTGACAATTTGTTATGCCGCCGCACCGTTTCAGGCCGACGCGGTTCAGGCGGTTCTGCCATATCTGGATTTTCTGATTCTGAACGAAGTCGAGGCTGAACAGCTACGTCAGGCGACCGGTCAGGACGTGGCTGATTTGCAGATACCTCATGTCGTGATCACGCTGGGATCAAAAGGGGCCCGGTATTATCAGCAAGGCGCGGACCCGGTGGATTTCCCGGCCTTCAAGGTGACCCCGGTGGATACCACCGGCGCGGGGGACACTTTTACCGGCTATGTTCTTGCTGGAATGGACAGCGGCGCACCTATGGCGCAGGCAATCACGCAAGCGTCACGCGCGGGGGCCATCATGGTTACCCGGCATGGAACAGCGGATGTGATACCGGATCTCAAGGATGTGCGCGACGCGCAGCTTAATCAGTAACCGGCGGCAAACGGTGCCGCTCTGCCCCATAGTTCACGAACGCGCTCGTCACGTTTGCAGGCCTTGCGATATGCCTTGTACGCGCCCGACTGCCGCTTGGGGCCAAATCGCGTTAGCACCAGGTTTTCGCCTTTGTAGTAATCCTGATGATACGCCTCGGCATGATAAAACGTGGATTCCGGCAGGATTGGCGTGACCACGGGTTGCCCAAGTTGTTTCTGCGCCTCTTCCTTGGCCTGCTCCGCCATCACATTTTCGGCTGTATTAGAGACGAATATGGCAGTCCGATAGCTATCACCCCGATCACAAAACTGCCCACCAGCGTCCGTCGGATCGACAGAGCGGAAGAACATGTTCAGCAACGTTTGGCGTGAAACCTTGACCGGATCAAAGGTGATCTGTACCGCCTCGAAATGGCCAGTTCCACCGCGCGTGACCTGTTTGTAAGTCGGGTTTTCCAGCGTTCCGCCGGTATACCCGGAAACCGCATCGACAACGCCGGGAACAGATTCAAAATCGGATTCCACGCACCAGAAACACCCGCCCGCAACGGTCAGTGTTTCGGTCCCCGCAGCCTCGCCCGGATGGGCGCGCAGCAAGGCTGCCAGCACAATCAGAACAAACAGCGCAACCGCCTTGATGTGATCGAAAAGTGATGTCCGGGTCATGTTTGGCCTCCTACTGGAACAGGCTGCACCCCGATTCAGACACACGCAATCCGCTGACATCATTTGTCACGTTCTGGTGAGAGGAATTTACCCCAGAAATTGCCCCAATTTCAGCGCGATCCCCATATCGCCTGTCATGGGGTTCAGCTTTCCAGTCAGCAATTTGGTCAGGTTCCCGCGTGAAATTCGAATGGTGCAATCGGTGTCGTGGTCATGAATGCGTAATGAGAAGACCCACGGGCCAGGCAAGCATGACCCAACAGGAGCTTTGGATATCAGGGCTGGTTTACGGCCCGCAACGTCAGTCCACACCCGATTCCGTCATAAAACGCGTCCAGAATGCCCTGAAACTCTTGCGGTGCATCCGGGACAGCAGCAAATAACGTCATCGACGACCGGAGTTTTTTGGCATCAACCGCGCCCAGAATGCTGGCGGCGTCGACCCCTTTGTGTGACAGCATCAACCGCGAGACTTCGACCAGCCGGCGTCGCAGCTCGGCGTGGTTCAGATAGGCCGTCGCCTCGGTCAGATCTTCGATGCCGTACAGCTGCGCCATATGTGACTGGCCCAGTTCGGCCAGTTGCGGAAAGACAAACCACATCCAATGGCTTGTCTTTTGCCCACCCTCAAGCTCACGCAAAACATCGGGCCAGACCGTGTCCTGTGCTTCGACGAACATTTCCAGCTCGTCGTCCATGCCGTCGTCGTCGGTCATTTTGCCAACCGCCTGCCGCGCGCTGCCAGCAGTTTCAACCGCAGCGCGTTCAACTGGATAAATCCTGCCGCGTCTTTCTGGTCATAGGCGCCGGCGTCCTCTTCAAAGGTCACGTGAGCCTCGGAATACAATGAATGCTTGGACCAGCGGCCCACGGTCGAGGCCAGACCTTTATACAACTTCACACGAACAGTGCCGGTGACGTGATCCTGGCATTTGTCTATGGCGGCCTGCAGCATCTCACGCTCGGGGCTGTACCAGAACCCGTTATAGATCAGTTCGGCATATTGCGGCATCAACTGATCCTTCAGATGCATTGCGCCCCGGTCCATGGTGATGGACTCAATACCACGATGCGCTTCTAGCAGGATCGTACCGCCGGGAGTTTCATAGATGCCGCGCGATTTCATGCCAACGAACCGGCCCTCGACAAGATCAAGACGCCCGATTCCGTGCGTGCGCCCATATTCGTTCAGCGCGGTCAGCATGGTTGCCGGGCTCATCGCCTCGCCATTGATGCTGACCGGATCACCTTTTTCAAACCCGATTTCGATGAACTCCGGTTTGTCCGGCGCATCTTCGGGGTGGACGGTGCGCTGGTACACGTAATCCGGTGCCATGTCGGCCGGGTCTTCCAGAACCTTACCTTCGGACGAGGTGTGCAACAGGTTGGCATCAACTGAAAACGGTGCTTCGCCGCGTTTATCCTTGGCGATCGGAATCTGGTTAGCCTCGGCAAATTCCAACAGGCGGGTACGGCTTGTCAGGTCCCATTCACGCCACGGCGCAATGACCTTGATGTCGGGGTTCAGGGCATAGGCCGCCAGTTCAAACCGGACCTGATCGTTACCTTTTCCGGTCGCCCCGTGGGCAACGGCGTCAGCCCCGGTTTCTTCGGCAATCTCGATCAGACGTTTCGAGATCAGCGGGCGAGCGATTGACGTTCCAAGCAGATACAGCCCCTCGTAAACCGCATTGGCGCGGAACATAGGAAAGACGAAATCGCGCACGAACTCTTCGCGGATGTCTTCGATATAGATGTTTTCGGGCTTGATCCCCAAAAGCTCCGCCTTGGCGCGGGCCGGCTCCAGCTCTTCGCCCTGTCCCAGATCGGCGGTAAAGGTCACAACCTCGCACCCATACTCGGTCTGCAGCCATTTCAGGATGATCGAGGTATCAAGGCCACCGGAATAGGCCAGAACAACTTTCTTGGGCGCGGACATCTGACTTCCCTTTTTGAATGGATCATTTGGCCCCTAGCGGGTTTTGAACGCAGGGGCAAGATATGCGGATTGACGCGGCGTGGGAATTAGGGTGAAACGGGTTAGAGAATACAACTAAGAATTGAGGGTGCGAAAGATGCTGGGCTGGAAGATTTTTGTGCATTCGTTGCGGATGGTGTTTGGCAACCTCAGGCAGGTTCTTCAAATTGCATTCGGGCCCGCAGTCCTTGGTGCTTTTGTTGTTTTCGGATTGGCAATCGTTCTTGGCGCTCCATTGAGTGTAGATGATCAAGCAATGACGGAGCTCGGTACCGGGGCTTCGTCGAACATTTCCCCTGCTTTTGCATTTGTTGTTGTTGTTGTTGTGGCAACCGTCATGGGCTGGATAGCTGTTTCCTGGCACCGTTTCGTGCTTTTGGAGGAGTATCCAACAGGTATTCTGCCAACCTTTCGATCTGACAGAATCCTTGCATACATCCTGCGCCTACTGCTGATCGGTGTGATTGCCGGGATTGCATTTCTACCGGCGGGGTTCGTGTTCACAGCGCTAGGAGGTGGCTTGATCGGCGTGTCAATCATCTTGCTGGTTGTGTATTTTTTGTTCTTGGTGGTTTGCGGTTTTCGGATAGCGATTGTGCTGCCTGCCGCCGCGCTGGGCGAACCGCTGACCCTTAAGGATGCTTGGGGAAAAACAGCCGGTGCGACCGGTTCTATCATAGTGCTTCTGATTGTTTCGGTTGTGTTCCAGTTCCTCGTCGATATCCTTTTCACCCTACTTGCCTTCATTCCGATTTTGGGTGTCCTGCTGGTCATGTTCCTCGCAGTTTTGGTTTTTCCGATGATCAACGTCAGTATCCTGACAACCATGTATGGTGTTTTTGTTGAAAAACGCGAACTGACCTAAACCCTCGTACACATAGGTATTCCTTGCCCTTTCGGCGATGATACGGCAGTGACACGGGCATGAGCGATTTTATGTCCCGTGCCCGCGCCGCCGAACAGGCGATGCGCTCTGTCTTTCCGGCAACGCCGTTGCAGCGGAACGCCCATCTGTCTGAACGATATGATGCCGATATCTGGCTCAAGCGCGAGGATCTGAGTCCGGTTCGGTCTTACAAGATACGCGGCGCGTTCAATGCTATGCGCAAGCAGCGGGCACAGGATTTGTTTGTCTGCGCAAGCGCAGGCAATCACGCGCAGGGCGTGGCCTTTATGTGCAGGCATCTGGGTGTGAAGGGCGTGATCTTTATGCCGGTGACGACACCGCAGCAAAAGATTCATAAAACCCGGATGTTTGGCGGTGACAATATCAAGATACACCTGACCGGCGATTATTTCGACGACACGCTTGCGGCCGCGCAGACATGGTGCGCCGAACAGGGCGGGCATTTCCTGTCACCCTTTGATGATGACGACGTAATCGAAGGTCAGGCATCGCTTGCGGTCGAGATCGAGGCACAGTTGGGCCGCACGCCTGATCACGTTGTACTGCCGGTTGGCGGCGGCGGGATGTCCGCCGGTGTATCGACCTGGTTTGGTGATCGCGCCCACTGCCTGTTTGTCGAACCCGCTGGCGGGGCTTGCCTGCGGGCGGCGCTGGCTGCCGGGCATCCCGTGGCGTTGGACAAGGTGGACAACTTTGTCGATGGCGCGGCTGTTGGCCGGATTGGTGACAAGCCGTTTGAATTGTTGAAGGGCACACATCTGTCAGATGCGCTGGTCCTGTCCGAGGATCGAATATGCGCCACCATGATCGAAATGCTGAATGTCGAAGGTATCGTGTTAGAGCCTGCCGGGGCGCTGGCAATCGAAGCCATCGAAGAGGTTCAAAGCTTTGTCCGGGGCAAGACCGTCGTTTGCGTTACCTCGGGCGGCAACTTTGATTTTGAACGCCTGCCAGAGGTCAAGGAACGCGCCCAGCGCTATTCGGGTGTCAAAAAATACTTCATACTTCGCCTGCCTCAACGGCCCGGTGCGCTGAAAGAGTTTTTGGGAATCCTTGGCCCGGACGACGACATCGCGCGGTTTGAGTACATGAAGAAATCTGCGCGCAATTTCGGATCGGTTCTGATCGGGATAGAAACCAGCAAGCCGGAAAACTTTGTGCGCCTGTTCGCCCATCTGGACGATGCCGGATTTACCTATACAGACATAACCGATGACGAAACTTTGGCCCAGTTCGTGATCTGATCATCAAACATGTTCTGGCAAACCTGTCAGAAACAGCGCCCTTGTCTGGTCAAAGGTGCCGATAATGGCGTCGATATCAACATTCATTCTGCGGCCTGCCGACGCCTGTTGTTCCCCGTCCTGACAAAGTTGGGAAAGCGTTTCAAACCCCAGGCTCAGGGCGCTGCCCTTAAGAAAATGCAGATTCTCTTCGATCCGGGCGCGATCCTTGTCGGATCGCAGCCGGGCGATAACCTCCTGCACTTCGTCCAGAAATGTTTCGACCACTTCGCCAAATTCCGGCGCGCCGACCTCGTCATGCAGCTGCTTAACCCTTGACCAGTCTATCATTACCGAATTCTCACGCGTTACTTCTGACGGCCCATAGATAGGCACTGTCCGGTAAATACAGGGTTAAACCCGCCTCTATCTTGAAACGACCGGCTTTATTGGTTGTTAAGCCCTGTGGCCTAGCGTCGGACCGTTCGAACATGGAAATTGCAGGAAAAAAGGTTGCCACAAGAGAAAGAAGCCGAACCCAGGAACAAACCGGACCTAGGCGCGATCAAAAAGGCCTTTGTTGTTGATGACAGCCGCCTGCAACGCCGCATTCTTGTTGCTTCGCTCAGAAAGTGGGGCTTTGACGTTGTCGAGTTTGACAATGCAGAGGCCGCAATTGATGCCAGCCGAACCGACCTGCCCGACCTTGTTCTAAGCGATTGGGTCATGCCGGGGATGAGCGGTCTGGAATTCTGCAAGGCATTTCGGTCTCTCAAGGGCGATCGGTACACCTATTTCATCCTGCTGACCGCCAAGAGCGACAAACAAGAAGTGGCCCGCGGGCTGGATGCCGGTGCCGATGATTTTCTGATCAAACCGCTGGAGGCGGACGAGTTGCGCGCCAGGATAGAGGCCGGCGCCCGGATTCTTGGCATGCAAAATGAACTGTCGGAAAAGAACCGTATTATCGAAAAAGCGCTGGAGGAGCTGAGGCTGGCGCATGACGCCATCGACAAGTATTTGATGCAGGCGCGAAAAATTCAGGAATCGCTGGTGCCTGAACAGACACGCGCATTCGGATCATCACGGGTCAGCCTTTTGCTCAAACCCTGCGGCTATATCGGTGGTGATCTGGCGGGCATGTTTTCACCGAATGAAAACCATATCGGGTTCTACAGCATCGATGTT
>JBPCWT010000180.1:0-3058 GCA_051009255.1 Ruegeria sp.
GCAGCACAAGCATTCGAACTAAGCGATGCCAGACCTCAGGCCGGGCAATCCCCGGCCTGTGTTCACCCGCGCTGACCCAACATGCCTGCAACCCATTTCGGCACGATCTCTGTCGCCAGTCCGAACCGCGCCTCGTCAAAACTACTGACCGAGGTCGAAGGTTCCAGATTCAACTTGACGGTCCGCGCCCCCGCCGCCGCAGCCTCGTGCACAAAGGCCGCTGCCGGGTATACCTGACCAGACGTGCCAATGGCGGCAAATACTGACGCCCCGGCCAGGTGGTCATAAATCGCGCCCATCTGGTACGGCATCTCTCCAAACCACACCACGTCGGGTCGCGCCGTTGGGTTTGCGCAGGCCGGGCAGGGCTCGCCCACCGCCATTTCATCCGGCGCGGTCCAGCGATGCCCGCAAGAACTGCATAACGCACCGGCCAGTGTGCCATGCATGTGGATCACGCCCTCGGCCCCGCCCGCCTCGTGCAACCCGTCCACGTTCTGCGTCACGATCACAACTTCTCCGGGCCAGCCCTTTTGCAATCGCGCCAACGCTTCGTGCGCCGCATTTGGATGCGCCTTGGCCGCCTGCACCCGCCGCGCATTATAGAACCCTTGCACCAGCCCCGGATCACGCGCGAACCCTTCGGGTGTGGCAACATCCTCGATCCGGTGCTGCGACCACAGCCCGCCCTCGTCCCGAAACGTGCCCAGCCCGCTTTCCGCCGAAATTCCGGCCCCGGTCAGAATGACGATCTTTTCCATTTCCCCTCCGCGCGCTAAACCTTGCCGCATGACACACCGTATCCTCTTTGTCTGTCTGGGCAATATCTGCCGTTCACCCGCGGCCCAAGGCGCCTTTCGCGCCCAGGCGCCGGATTATTTCACCGACAGCGCTGGCACGTCGGGCTGGCACATCGGCGACCCGCCATATGGGCCGATGCAACAGGCCGCCGGCGCACGCGGCCTGCACCTTGGCGACCTGCGCGCGCGACAGTTCACCGCCGCCGATTTCGACCGCTTTGACCTGATCGTGGGCATGGACGCCGACAACATCGCCAATATCGAGGCGCTGCGGCCCCACGGCAACGAAACACCGGCGCGACTGCTGACAGATTTTGCCCCCGAAACCGGGGCCGATCATGTGCCCGATCCCTATTACACCCGCGATTTCGATGGCGCGCTGGACCTGATCGAAACCGCAGTCGCCGGGCTAAAGACGCATCTGGACCGCTAGCCGCCAATCACCGTCAGCCGATCACTCAACCACGGCAAGCGCGACACCGCAGGGTCAATGATCTGTCGCTGCATCAGCCGCCGTGTCATGCCCGCAACCTCGCGCGGGACCTGATCGGACCAGTCCGACCGGGTAAACAGGGATATGGTGCGCGAAAACTCTCCGAACGGGGCAGGGTGCGCCTCCAGCCCGTCATGGAATCTGGCCGCGCGCATGTACCCCAGCGGCGTTGTGATCGCCCAACCCAACCCACGCGCCACCATCGCGATCAGCGCCATGTGTGACCCGATCTCGAACCGCTCTTCGAATCCCATCTGCTGACGCGCCAGATGGCCTTCGATCTGGCGGCTGATCAGCTGCTCGCGCGCGTATCGTAAAAAGGGCAGGTCGCGCATTGCATTGCCGACATCGCCCCCGGTAACCGCGCCCTTGGGCGCAACAAGGATGAAAGGGTCCTGAACCAGCTGGTATTCAACCACGCCTTCCAGAACTTCGCCGCTGTGGGCGGATACCGCCATATGCAGGCGCTGTGATGCCAGCGCCTCGAATATTTCCAGACTGGGTAGGGTGATCAGCTTGAACTTTGACCGGGTCAGGTTGTCGGCCAGCATTGTGGCAAGGCGCGGGGTTACGTCATTGTCCAGATCGTCGATCAACCCGATGGACAGCGTCGACAGATGGCCCAGATCCATAACCGTCAGTTCGCTTTGCGCCAACTGTAACTCGGCCAGCACAGCCTCGGCCCGTGACAGGAAACTGCGCCCCGCCTGCGTCAGCTGCATCGGCCTGCGCCCGTGATCCACCAGATCGGTGCCAATGGCCTTTTCCAGATTGCGCAACTGCTGACTGACCGAAGGCTGGCTAAGCCCCGTGATCTCGGCAGCCTGCGCCACCGAACCCGTCCGCGCCAAGGCCTCGAACACTTCGAGCCCGCGCAGGGTCAGCCCTTTTATAACCATGCAATATCCCTCTCGTTGCGCCATTTCTGAGGCGCAGCGAGGATCAGGTCAAGCATTCAGATCCGGTTGTGCGACTTAGCTGCAAACAGCCTGTGCTGTCTGGCCAAAGGCCTGATACCGATCCCACAGCGCGTCGTCCTGCGCCGATTTCGACATCTTCAGAACCTGTGCCTGATGCGGATCAGTGAACCATTTGGCCACGGTTTTCTGGTCACTGCGTGTCAGGATGTTATCCGCCACACGCTGTATGCAGCTGCAACGATCCCGCGTCGCCGCAGACCGATCCGACGCCAGACAGGCGCGTTTGATCTGTGACGCATCAGCCGTCTGCGGCACAGCCGCAGTCAACATAGCGCACCCTAGTGCGATAAGAATGAAATTTTTCATGCTCTTGCCTCAATTTAACCGCCCGGAGAGGTCTGCTGCCCCTCTCGGATGTGCGAAGTATTGTGCAACCTAGGTCTGGGATCAATCACGCCCAGCGAAAAAGTGAAAAACCAACCCAAACATGTATCCCCCTTGCACCGCCCCCGTAGGCCGGGCTTCAGCCCGGCATCGGTCAGGGCAACAACGGCAACCAATCCTCAAGGGCTTTGATCAGCGCCTGAACTGGTCAAGCCGTAGGCCGGGCTTCAGCCCGGCAATACCTGGGATCAAGGGTAACAAATTGGCAATCGCGCTCGATCGCGTGTCAACACAGCATTATCGCGCTGGCATATGCACTTTCATCCATTGACCAGAACGCAAAATCCCACCATATCCCCAACCCATGACAGACTTCGCTCATATCCGCAATTTCTCCATCGTCGCGCATATCGACCATGGTAAATCCACCCTTGCTGACCGGCTCATCCAAGAGACCGGGA
>JBPCWT010000181.1:0-8181 GCA_051009255.1 Ruegeria sp.
AGTGCGCGCTAAACCTTCAGTAGAATTACACATTAGACGAACGAGCCGCAAGGATTCTGCATAAAGGTAAGGCTCCGGCTAGGTAATCATCCCCCTAATTCGGCGCAGTACCGAGAGCACAAATGGCAGAATACGACAAAATAAAAACCCCCGGCTAAGACAGCACAGGGGGGCAGGCAAGAATGTAATCAGTATGTGGAGTTAGCCACCCCAAGTGCGAACGACGCCACAATCCATGTGAACAAAATTCGAACGATAGTATTTTCCGACACCGCCAGCGTGACAAGACATTGCGGCCTTGGCCATCTGCGAGACGGACCGCGAAGAAAGCCGTAGGTCGGCAGCCTGGCCCTTCATGTGAAGTGAATTCCTGGCCACCCTGCCAGAGCGCGAACGAAGCATCGCATTTGTTTGCGGTGAACGATAACCCGACAAAAGCATATAGGGCTCGTCCACATCCAACATGTTGTGCGAGGCCGCCATGATGTCGATAGTACGCAGGTCCATCGTCTTAACCTGGTCGGTGCGCCAGTCACGCATGAAGTGATTGACCTCTTTGACCGCGTCTTTGATGTACTTTCCGTCCACCCAATAGATCATGTCGATCCGTTCGCCTGTGCGACCAGAGAACATGCGAATGCGACGGATATCACCACTTCCACGAAGAAAGCCTGCTGCATTGGAGAAAGTCGGTGCTGCAACAACTGCAGTTGCTGCGAATGCCCCAAGTAGGGCACGCCGGGTCAAGCCCGATGTACTGCTCTTTGTCATAATTTGGTCGTCCCGTACTGTTCCTGCCTGCGCACGATGTTACGTGCGCCTTGTCATATTGTTTCCATCCCCAGATGCGGAATTTATTGCACAGTCGGAATCATCCGCCAAGAAGTCTTTCGGATACATGTTTGTTTGGGGGAATTTTCGGCAGGATTTTGCGCAAATGAAACACTGCGCCATAGTTTTGCCGCATTCTGTAACAAGTCGGCCAAAGACGATGCAAACCAGCATCAGGCATCAAAAGATGAAATGAGTTCCGGAAATTGTGAATGGACAAATACGTGCCTGAAAAACCATTATAGAGCGGCTTGGGAGCAGCAGCACAAGCCATTGAATAATAAAGGTCTCAAATGAAATCTCTTCTTCGGTCAGGTACCGCATATGTCTTTGCCGCGTGTTTCACTGCTGTGGCCACGTTTGCGCATGGAACACCTTCAGGTCAGGGAACAGCGTTTCAAATGGCAGTCGCCGAAAATGCAGCGACAAAGCCAAGCGTAGCTGAGTTTTACCGTCGCAACGGGTATCAGCCGATATGGACCGGCGAAACCGAAGATCATATCGACCGGCGCGGATCACTGATAAATGCACTTGTCAACGCAGAAATGCACGGATTGCCGTCGGCACGCTATGATGTAGACGCGTTGCTGCAAAAAATGCGCAACGCACGCACGGTACGTGATCTTGGTCTGATCGAAGCCGAACTTAGTAGTGTATTCGTCAAATACGCCGGTGATGTTCAGTCAGGTGTATTGGAACCGGCAAAGATTGATGCCGGATTGGTTCGCAAAATAACGCGCCTTTCGGCGGCCGATCATCTTGAAGGATTGGTTTCGTCCGAGGGCGGAGATTATTTCGATACGCTTGCCCCGCAATCCCTGCAATACCGGGCTCTTTTGAAGCAAAAGAAAGCTTTGGAACATTTGCTCGATAGTGGCGGTTGGGGAGAAGCAGTTCCTGTTGCCAAATATGAAATGGGCGATACCGGCCCTGGGGTTATCAAGCTGCGTAACCGACTTGTTGCTCTGGGGTACCTAAAGCCAAATGCCAGCCCCGTTTTTGATGACACTTTGCTTGGCGGTGTTCAGGCGTTTCAGGCAGATCATGGGCTGGCAACAGATGGAGTGGCTGGTCAGGGAACGGTTTCCGAGATCAATCAATCGGTATCTCTGCGCCTTAAATCGGTTGTGGTCGCGCTAGAGCGGGAACGTTGGCTGCCCAGAGAACGCGGCGAGCGGCATATTCTGGTAAATCAGGCGGATTTTTCTGCCAAGATTGTGGATGACGGACGTGTAACGTTCCAAACACGCGCCGTTATTGGCAAAAACACGCATGATCGCCGCAGTCCTGAGTTCTCGGATCAGATGGAGCATATGGTGATCAATCCCAGCTGGCATGTGCCACGCTCGATCATCACCAAAGAGTATCTGCCGCAGCTTCGTGAAAACCCGAACGCGGTTGGTCATCTTGAAATAACCGACCGTCAAGGACGCCGAATTAGTCGTGAAGCGGTCGACTTTAACCAATTTACGCCCAGCAGCTTTCCTTTTGCGATGCGGCAGCCACCGGGAAGAAGAAACGCGCTTGGCCTTGTGAAGTTCATGTTCCCGAACAAGCACAACATCTATTTGCACGATACACCGCAAAAAAGCTTGTTCTCGCCTGAAGTCCGTGCCTTTTCACACGGCTGCATACGCCTTGCCCAACCGTTCGAGTTTGCCTATGCGCTGCTGGCCTTGCAGGAAGATAACCCAAAATCCTTCTTTCACGGTGTTCTGAATACCGGGCGCGAAGCGACAGTGAAACTTGAAAAACCAGTGCCTGTGCATCTGATTTATCGCACGGCGTATATCGGACCCAAGGGCGAGGTTCAGTATCGCCGTGATGTCTATAACCGTGACAAGAAGATCTGGGATGCGCTGCAGAAAGCAGGGGTAGCCCTGCCGGGCGTTCAGGGGTAAGCACAGGGCATATCCTTCGACTGGAAAGCTCGACATGCAATTTACCGTTCAGCAAATTGCCGAAGCCATTGGGGCCGAGGCCGATGGCAACACAGACCTGACCATCGTTCGTGCTGCCGAGCCTTCGGACGCCCGCCCGACAGATTTGGCGATGGCTATGTCGCCTAAATATGCCGAGGCTTTGTCAAAAGGTTCCGCTCGTGTCGCGGTGTTATGGCAGGGGGCGGATTGGCGAAATCTGGGGCTAGATGCCGCAATCTTTGTCCAGCGACCTAGGTTCGCAATGTCAGGCATTACTGCAATGCTGGACCGCGGGCAGGGGGTGGAGCTGGGCATTCACCCATCGGCCGTCATTGATTCCACGGCGGAAATAGCATCGGATGTTTCAATCGGGCCACTGGTTGTTGTTGGCGCGCGCGCAAAGATAGGCGCGGGTTCCGTGATCGGTCCGCATTGTGTGATCGGCATAGACGCCACGCTGGGGCAAGACGCATATCTGCGCGAATCCGTCAGCATCGGTCCACGCGCATTGATTGGTGATCGGTTCATTGCACAGCCCGGCGCGCGCATTGGCAGCGATGGCTTTAGTTTTGTCACGCCAGAAGTATCTGGAGTCGAAAACGTTCGCAAAACTTTGGGGGACCAAGGGGATGCAAAGCAACAGCAGTGGTTGCGCATTCATTCATTGGGGGCGGTCGAGATTGGCGATGACGTGGAAATCGGCGCTAACTGCACAATCGACAACGGCACGATCAGAAACACTTATATCGGCGATGGCTCGAAACTGGATAACCAGGTTCATATTGGGCACAATGCCCGGACCGGAAAGGATTGCCTGATTTGTGGCCAGTCCGGTTTGTCGGGATCTGTTGTTCTTGGCAACAATGTCGTCATGGGCGGTCAGTCCGGCGCTTCAGACAACATAACAATTGGTGACGGGGTAATCGCGGCTGGTGGCACCAAAATGATTTCCAATGTGCCTGCAGGACGTGTGGTTATGGGCTATCCAAGCGTAAAAATGGAAACGCACACCGAAATATATAAGGCTCAGCGTCGTCTTCCACGGATGGCGCGTGACGTTGAGGCGTTGAAAAAGGCTGTTTTCAAATAGCCGTCAAAGGATTAAATCAGCCCATAACGACAATCAGGGGATTGAACATGAGCATCAGCGACCGCGTCATCGCAATCATTGCAGAGCAGGCCGTGCTGGAGCCATCGGATGTAACGCCCGAAAGCACTTTGCAGGATTTAGGGATCGACAGCTTGGGTCTGGTCGAGTGTATTTTTGCCATCGAGGAAGAATTCGACATTTCGATCCCCTTCAACGCAAATGAGCCAGAAGCCAGCGATTTTGATGTAAAGAATGTGGCCTCCATAATCACAGGCATTGAAAAGCTTGTGTCGGAAAAGGTCTGACGGGCCATCATGAACCGCGTCGTCATTACCGGAGCCGGCACCATCAACTCACTGGGCCATTCAGTTCCAGATACTTTGGATGCTATGCGCGAAGGTCGGTGCGGCATTGCCGAGTTGGATTTCCGTGACGTTGACCGCTTGGCAATCAAGATTGGTGGTCAAGTAAGAGGCTTTGAGGCTGAAGGTCGGTTCAATCGTCAACAAATGACACTTTACGACCGGTTCACACAGTTCACACTGACTGCGACCAAAGAAGCCATCGATCAATCGGGAATCGAGTTTCACGGTGACCTTGCCGCCAGATCGGGCGTTGTTCTTGGAACTGCAGGTGGCGGCGTCTCGACATGGGACGACAATTACAGGTCGGTGTACGAGGATGGAAAGAACAGGGTTCATCCCTTTGTTGTTCCCAAGCTGATGAACAACGCGGCTGCAAGCCATGTTTCGATGGAACACAACATAAAGGGGCCCAGCTTTACCGTCTCGACCGCTTGCGCTTCGTCCAATCACGCGATGGCGTTGGCGTTTCAGATGGTTCGCAGCGGTGCCGCGCCAGCGATGATTACTGGTGGTTCCGAGTCCATGCTGTGTTTTGGCGGTGTAAAGGCCTGGGAAGGTCTTCGCGTGATGTCCAAGGATGCTTGCCGCCCATTCAGTGCCAACCGAAATGGCATGGTCCAAGGCGAGGGTGCCGGAATCTTTGTTTTTGAAGAGTATGAGCATGCGCGCGCACGCGGTGCGGATATTCTTTGCGAAATTGTTGGTTACGCAATGTCATCGGATGCTGCGGATATCGTAATGCCCAGCAAACAGGGCGCTTCTCGTGCAATGGCCGGTGCATTGTCCGATGCAAAGATTAATGCAAGCAAAGTTGGATACATCAACGCGCATGGAACAGGCACTGCCGCAAACGACAAGACTGAATGTGCGGCGGTTGCTGATGTCTTTGGCCCCCATGCAGACGATCTGATGATCTCGTCGACAAAATCAATGCACGGACACCTGATCGGGGGAACTGGTGCGGTGGAGCTGCTGGCTTGTATCATGGCGCTGCGCGAGGGCGTAATCGCGCCGACGATAGGTTATGAAGAACCTGATCCGGAATGTGCCTTGGACGTGGTTCCAAACCAGGCACGCGAAGCCAAAGTCGAAGTTGCATTAAGCAATGCTTTTGCTTTTGGCGGTCTTAACGCTGTCCTTGCGCTAAAACGTATCTAAGCCTTGTTGCTTAAGCCGCCGCGCTAATCGCGACGGCATTTTTTATTCCGGCTGCGCGATCAGTTTTGCGGAATTACTAGTGCGTCGTACCCGGCCGTGAAACCGCCCAACGACATGTTCATTGTCAAAACTTCTTCTGGGTAAGGTGCAGGGACAAGAGACAGCGCCGCGTTTGTGCCAGCCTTCATGGCATCAACATCGCCCTGCGTCAGACCAATACGCGCCATGCAGCCGACAGTGGTGCAGTGATGGTAGACATAGCGTTTACCCGGCGCACCATCGATCGAGAGAGAAAGCTGAGCCGTCAACAATGTCTCAAGCGGCACAATAACATTTGCCCAGGCAACTGCTGGGCGGCCTTCGGGCAGGCGCGCGATTGTGATTTCGGCGATCGGCTCTCCATCCGGTCCATTCAGCAACTGAACAAGAGCGCAGGGGTCGTTACCTGTATTCGTTTTTATGCAGGAAAAATCCCACTCACCAAATTTCTCTTTTGTGTAGGGTGCGCCAACACGCGGCCCGGCTTCGCCCAGATCAAGCCCTTCGCCTGCGCCTTGCGTTTCGGCTGGCGCCTCCGTGTTCGTATCCTGCGCAATGGCAGAGCCACACCACAGCGTTGCAGCCAGCAGGCTGTATGTAACAAGTTTCTTGGTCATGAATGCCTCATTGTGCAGATAGAGCTTTTTGCCTCGTCTAGCACCCCAAGAAGGCACTGTCAGGGGCAAACCTGCGCTGGGGGCGGTATTTGAACGGAATTCCGCCAAGAGGGCAAAAAAACCATTCCATCAAATGCAAAAGGGAGCCGGAAAATCGGCTCCCTTTCAAAATTGTTTCTCCCCGTCGGACTGGCCGACTTAGTTATTGGCGAGACGTTACGAAAGGGGAACCTCCCGGTCAACAGCTATCCGGAAAAATTAATGTTGAATTCACAAAGTTTTTCACTTCGTCCATCATGACTGATGGCAATTCGCTGCGCGGCAGTTCGATCAAGCAGGTCAACAGTGCAATATCGCCGGATTTATCAGGCTGTCGACAACTTATGATGACTATCTAAGTTAAATGCTTAACCTGTATGCTTGATGCAGACCGATAGAAACCGAGGCAATTTTTATGAGCGAAAATATATTTTTGGGCGGAGCAGGTGAGGACTACAGCGTCGCTCAGGGCCTGACATTAAAATATGCAAATCGTCATGGATTGATCGCTGGTGCGACGGGCACTGGTAAAACCGTGACCCTGCAAATACTGGCCGAGGGATTTTCCCAAGCAGGGGTTCCCGTGTTTCTGTCCGACGTCAAGGGCGACTTGTCCGGGCTTGCCCTGGCCGGAAGTGCCAAACACAAGCTGCACAAGGCATTCACGGATCGCGCGACGACAATCGGGTTTTCGGATTTCGCTTTTAAGGCTTGCCCGGTAACGTTTTGGGATCTTTTTGGTGAACAGGGCCATCCTGTTCGAACAACGGTTACAGAAATGGGACCATTGCTGTTGTCCCGCCTTTTGGAACTGACCGAAGCACAAGAAGGGATACTGAACATCGCCTTTCGCGTTGCAGACGAAGAGGGTATGCCACTTTTGGATCTGAAAGATCTGCAATCCCTTCTTGTCTGGATTGGAGAGACCCGCGCGCAGCATTCTTTGCGATATGGCAATATTTCAACTGCATCTGTGGGAGCTATTCAGCGGCGGCTACTGGTTCTCGAAAATCAGGGTGGTGCTAGATTGTTTGGGGAACCGGCACTGGCGTTATCTGACCTGATGCGCGTGGATAAAAATGGCCATGGGATGATAAATGTTCTGGCGTCTGACAAGCTTATGGGCGCGCCACGATTATACGCCACTTTCCTGTTGTGGTTACTGAGCGAATTGTTCGAAGAATTGCCCGAAGTCGGCAATCCGGACAAACCCAAGCTGGTTTTCTTTTTCGACGAAGCGCACCTTTTGTTTGACGATGCGCCCAAAGTTTTGGTCGACAAGGTTGAACAGGTTGCCCGCCTAATACGCTCAAAAGGCGTGGGCGTGTACTTTATCTCGCAGAACCCTGCAGACATTCCCGAAGACATACTTGGCCAATTGGGAAACAGGGTTCAGCATGCCCTTCGCGCCTTTACCGCCCGTGACCGAAAAAACCTGCGTTTGGCGGCGGAAACCTATCGCGAAAATCCGGCCTTCGATACCGAAACGGCAATTCGCGAGGTTGGTGTCGGAGAGGCGGTGACTTCGATGCTGGAAAAGAAAGGCGTTCCAGGAATTGTCGAGCGGACATTGATCAGGCCGCCGGGTTCGCAACTGGGTCCAATTAGTGAAGCAGAGCGGTCCGAAATCATGGCCAGTTCGGATATGTCGGGCAAGTATGATGAAACGATTGACCGGAAATCTGCTTATGAAATTCTTCAAGCGCGGGCGGAGACGGCAGCAGAAGCTGCCGAAGCGGCAGAAAAAGATGAAGTGATAGAAAGCCAGTCAACTGCTGAAAGAGAATACGCATCTGCACGAAGATACAGTGGAAATCGGGTCGGGCGTTCTTCATCGCGTGTCACGCGCAAAAAGGATACGTTTGCGACCGCGATGTCAGAGGCGGTCATCAAAGAGCTGAAGGGAACGACAGGGCGGCGCATCGTTCGCGGAATATTGGGCGGACTTTTCCGTAACCGATAAGGCAAGGAAAATCCGCCGCGGCATCAGATGCGCCTACTACTGTTGCAAGCGCCTCTGACCTTCCTGTTTGCAATAAGCGTCAGCCTCGGGCACCGACATCTTGGTGGCGGGGAAGTTAATGGCCCTGTCCCAAACAACTCTATCCAGGCGATACAGC
>JBPCWT010000182.1:0-15924 GCA_051009255.1 Ruegeria sp.
GCCCGTGACCGTGCCAGATCACCGCGCGGGGCATCGACCATCGGCTGGCTGTTTGTGTAACAGTGGATGGTGGTCATGTGACCGGACACCACCCCACCGATCTGATCTATCGCCTTAACCAACGGGGCAAGCCCGTTTGTGGTGCAGGATGCATTCGATACGATCCGTGCGTTGCCCAGTTGATCCTCGTTTGCGCCCAGAACAATCGTCACCTCGGCGGCAGAGGAAGGGCCAGAAATCAGAACCTTTCCAGCCCCGGCCGTCAGCCCGCGACTGGCGACATCCGTTGTCCGTGCGACACCCGTGCAATCCAGCAGCACATCAACGCCAGCCATATCGACACGCGCCAAATCTTCGCTGTGAAACATCGGGATCGGCAGGCCATCAATGACAAGCGACTCGTCCCCTTCTGAAACAGAACCCGCGTAGCGGCCAAAGGTGCTGTCATACTTAAACAAGTAGGCACAGGTTTCGAGAGGCGCGATATCATTGACAAGCGCCACCTCGATATTTGACCCCTGCGGCAAGGCCAACACCTGCCGCAGGATCGTGCGGCCAATGCGGCCGAATCCGTTGATCGCGATTTTCATGGTCAAGCTATGTCACGAGGTTCGGTTGACCTCGATGCCCCGGCAAACCGCAGGTCAGTTGCAGCTGACCTGAGAAAAGAACTGGCCCGAGATGTTCTGGTACATACTGGTGTAGATAGCTTTGCATCCGGTTGCCTGCTGAATCGCGGCCATGGCCTGAAATGTGCGCAGGCGCGGGGGCGGGCCAAAGGGGTTCAGATTGTTGTTGTCGCGGGTGGCGCGATAAATGACCGGCTCGTCCGAAACCTTGGTCACGGCCCATGTCCGGCTCATGACAAAAACCGATTTCGTCTCTTCCTTGGCCGCAACCGGGGCCGCATCAAGGGCTGCAAGGGAAAGAAACGCCGCCAGTACCAACGTCAATCTGCGCAGTTTCATTGAACGCCCTCCAATACCTTTCAGAATAAACTACGCATATTTCAGCAGATTTTGGCCCATCTGTGAAGCCCTCTCGGCAATTGCGCACTTGCGTGGCAATGCTTTAGCGGCGGTTAAGCGTCAATGGCATGTGCCGGTTCACGTCCTTGTAGAGCAGATATCGAAACCGCCCAGGGCCTCCGGCATAGCAGGCCTGCGGGCAAAATGCGCGCAGCCACATGTAATCCCCTGCCTCGACCTCGACCCAATCCTGGTTCAGACGGTAAACAGCTTTGCCTTCCAGAACATACAGCCCGTGTTCCATCACGTGTGTCTCGGCGAATGGAATAACGCCGCCAGGTTCGAATGTGACAATGGTAACGTGCATGTCGTGGCGCAGGTCTAACGGATCGACAAAACGGGTTGTCGTCCAGCGTCCTTCGGTTCCGGGCATGGGTGTCGGCGCGACATCGCGTTCGTTTGTGATGACCGGGTCTGGTGCAGGCAGACCGGGAACCGCGTCATATGCTTTTCGTATCCAGTGAAAACGGGCGACCGGCCCGGCCCGATTGTGCAATGTCCATTCGGTCCCCGGCGGGATATAGGCGTAACCGCCTGCTTCAAGAACATGGTTGTCACCGCCCAGGGACAGGGTCACGGCCCCTTCGACAACGAAAATCACACCTTCGGCCTGCGGATCGGATTCGGGTTGATCGCTGCCGCCGCCGGGCTGAACCTCCATGATGTACTGCGAAAAAGTTTCGGCAAAACCGCTAAGCGGGCGTGACAGAACCCACAGCCGCGTACCTTCCCAGAATGGCAAAAAGCTGGTCACGATGTCGCGCATGGTGCCCTTGGGGATCACCGCGTAGGCCTCGGTAAACATAGCGCGGTCAGTCAGAAGCTGCTCTTGTCCCGGATGACCACCGGTCGGTGCAAAATAAGTTGGGCGTGACATCAATAACCTCTGATCGTTTGTCCGCACTATGGGGGTAACGACAGGGCGGTCCAAGCGTCTGCATTTCAATAGGTTTGTTCGGCATTATTTGAAGATTTAAAGTGCAGGGCTTGGCCCGATACGGTCGCGCGTATAACCTCGGGCGCAAATAGATTTCATTAACGAGAGGCAAACATGAAAGCCTGGATTTCCACTGTATTGATTGTGTTCACGGTATTTGGTTCTGCCTCAGGCGCACAGGCCAAGTCCATATCCCGGATCATTGCCGAGATGGGTTTGAGCCCCGAAGATTTCCAAGTCGTGAGCGATGCATCGGACGCCTTGCTGAAAAGCGGGACACCAAGTGTTGGCAAGGAACGCGCTTGGTCCAACGAAAGCACAGGATCAAAAGGCACGGTTCGCATCCGCGACGTGCGCCAGAATTGCGCTCATCTTCAGCATTTTGTTCAACCGGCAGGCGCGGACGCGTCGCGTGAAATCAGAACGCGTCGTTGCCGTGATGCGAACGGAAACTGGATACTAACACCTTGATCGATTGGGGCCGCGTACGTGCCGTGTACGGATCCGCGCGTTGGTCACCTTTCTTCCAAGATTTTTTGAAAAGTTGGTAAATGTTTTTTTGTAGGGCTGGAGGCTCAAAATGACCGAAACACCTAAGCAGGGTCGTCGCAAATCGGCGCGTGAATTCGATTCCCGGATTCTGGAAATCTTTGATGGATATGTTCACGGAACACTGTCCAAGCGTGAATTCATCACGCAGGCGGGGCGTTACGCGGCCGCAGGTGTCACAGGTGCCATGCTGTTTGAACAGTTGCAGCCCAATTATGCGCTGGCACAGCAGGTCGCGCCGGACGACCCAGAGATCGAAACCGAAATCGTCAGTTTCAACAGCCCCGAGGGACATGGAAACGTCAGTGGTCTGATGGCGCGACCGTCAGGTGCGCAGGGTCCGCTGCCCGCCATTCTTGTCGTTCACGAAAACCGGGGACTGAATCCCTATATCGAAGATGTCGTGCGCCGCTGCGCCAAGGCTGGTTATCTGGCGCTCGGCCCTGATGGGTTGTCACCACTTGGCGGCTATCCCGGCACAGATGACGAAGGCCGCGCGATGCAAAAGTCGATGGATGGCGGCAAGCTGATGGCGGACTTTTTCGCTGCATTCGAGTTTTTACGCGACAGCGACGCATCGACGGGCAAAGTCGGGGCAGTCGGATTTTGTTATGGCGGTGGCGTTTGCAATGCGTTGGCCGTGGCCTACCCTGATCTTGCGGCATCAGTTCCGTTTTGCGGCCGTCAGGCCGCTGCCGAGGATGTGCCCGCAATACAGGCTCCGCTGATGGTTCACTATGCCGGGCTTGATGATCGGATCAACGCCGGGTGGCCCCCATATTCCGAGGCCTTAAAGGTCAATCAAAAGGCGTTCTCGGTTCACTTTTATCCGGATGTGAACCACGGATTTCATAACGACACCACGCCCCGATATGACCCGGACGCGGCCCAGCTTGCATGGGCGCGGACAATGGATTTCTTTGAACGCAAACTGAACTAAGCGGGTCAGTACCCTCGCTGGCGATCCACTTCATGCAGCAAAGGTTCTCCGGCGGTCAGACGGCGATAATTTTCGGCCACGTCGCTGATCGCGTCGCCCAGATGCCACCCCGAAACGTGCGGTGTAATGGTAACCTCGGGATGGTGCCACAATGGGCTGTTGCCGGGCAAAGGTTCTGCGCTGACCACGTCAAGAACTGCGTGGCCCGGCGTTCCGGCATTTAAGGCGGTTATCAGCGCGTCCTCGTCAATCAGGTCGCCGCGTCCCGCGTTCAACAACTGGCTGCCAGGCCTCATCGCGGCCAGCATCCCCGCATCGAACAACCCCACCGTATCGGGCGTCGAAGGCAGGATGGCGCAGACATGATCACACTCGGCCAACATCGTGGGCAGCGCGTCCGCGCCATGACGGCAGTCGACGCCTTCGATGCTTTTTGGCGACCGGCTCCAGCCTTTGACCTGAAATCCAACGGCCTTCAGCATTCGGGCCGTTCTGCCGCCGATATGTCCCAGGCCCAGCACACCAACCACCGAACCCGGGGTGTATTCTGGCGCTTTGGGCGACCACACGGACTTTTTCTGCTCGTCCTCGTGAAACCTCATGTGCCGCTGGGCACGCAGGATGTACGCCAGAAACCACTCGGCAATTCCTTGCGCCGGGGCGTCCGGTTTCAGCCGCGTAACGCGCACATGGTCGGGCAGGGCCGGATTGGCAACGATGGTTTCCACCCCTGCGCCCAGTTTTTGCACCAGTTGCAGATTGGGCATCTGTTTGGGTTGGTCGTTGTTCAGCCCCACAACGGCAACCATTTCAATCTCTGCCCTGTCGCCGACAGTGTCCGGTGTGCGGACATCTGCATCTGGAATCTGGCGTCTGATCTCAGCCGCGATTTCCGCGTCGCTCATCCAATCAGACAATCCTGTTTCGACCAACAATGCCATAGATGCGCCCTTTCCCCTGAGATTCCTTATGATGACGTTCCGTCACCCTGCTAGACTTTGATACCGCAGCTAAGTCATCCTCTGTGCAAAGGTAAAGCCGGTTATTAGCCGGAGGAGGTACCTTCATGAACATGTCATTCGGAATGCGCGACGAGAACCGGGATCTATTGCAGCGTGTCGCTGACATGGTCCGAAACGAAATCATGCCGCTGGAAGAAGAGTACCACGCAGAGATCGGCAAGGAAGACCGGTGGCAATACACCAAACGTCAAGCCGAAATCCTTGAAGGGCTAAAAGCCAAAGCCAAGGCCGAAGGACTGTGGAATTTCTGGCTGACCGACAGCGAAAAGGGGCTTGGCCTGACCACGGTCGAATATGCCTATTTTGCCGAAGAAATGGGCAAAACCCCGCTAGGGGCCGAAGTGTTTAACTGCTCTGCCCCAGATACCGGCAACATGGAAGTGTTCGAACGCTATGGCACCGCAAAGCTGAAAGAGCAGTGGCTAAAGCCGCTTCTCGAAGGGCAAATCAGGTCTGCCTATCTTATGACCGAACCGGATGTTGCGTCGTCTGACGCGACGAACATATCCATGTCCTGTGTGCGTGATGGCGACGACTACGTTCTGAATGGTGAAAAGTGGTGGTCTTCGGGGGCGGGCGATCCGCGATGCAAGGTGTACATCGTCATGGTCAAAACCGGCGGTGATGACCTGCCGGTTCACAAACGCCAGTCCATGATCGTTGTTCCAGCGGATGCGCCGGGTATCGAAATCCTCCGCCCGATGGAGGTCTACGGCCATGACGAGGCTCCTCATGGGCATATGCACATTCGGTTTGATAATGTTCGGGTGCCTGCCGAAAACCTGTTACTGGGCGAAGGGCGTGGGTTTGAAATTGCGCAAGGCCGTCTTGGCCCCGGTCGCATCCATCACTGCATGCGCGCCATCGGTCAGGCGGAAATTGCGTTGGAACGAATGTGCAAGCGGTCCCTGCAACGCGAGGCGTTCGGCAAGAAACTGGCGCAGCTTGGCGCCAATTACGACATCATCGCCGAGTGCCGGATGGAGATCGAGATGGCACGGCTGCTATGCCTCAAGGCCGCATGGTACATGGATCAGGGTGATGCGCGCGCTGCGGCGCCTTGGATCAGTCAGATCAAGGTCATTGCCCCACGGGTTGCACTCAAGGTGATTGACGAGGCCGTGCAAATGTATGGAGGGCAGGGGATAAGTCAGGATACACCGCTGGCGGCGGCCTGGACCCATGTGCGCACGTTGCGGCTTGCCGATGGGCCAGACGCGGTCCATCGCCGTCAGGTCGCGCGTGCTGAACTGAAAAAACATACTCAAGAAAAGATTTGAAGCGGAGCGCATATAATGATGCAACCGGACCCGGCCCAACAATCATACTTTCACGTCGGCGCTGATGGGGCATTTGTCGGCAATGACCCGGTTCGTGGACCTTGGTCCGCTGACCATTGCCACGCGGGGCCTGTTACCGGGCTGATCGCGCGCGCCGCGGAAATCGAAGTTGGCGAAGACAAGATGCTGAACCGTCTGACGGTTGATGTTCTGCGTCCGCTGCCGTTGACGGGGCTTCGCGTCGCTGCGGAAACCGTTCGCCACACCAAGACACTGGCAACGACGCGCGTGACTGTTCACGATCTTGACGACACGCTTTGCGCGACAGCAACGACAATGCATCTTGTCCGCAAGGACCTTGGGCCTGTTCCCAATGTCAAAATCACCGGACCTGACCTAAACGATGCTGTCGAAGGATCGTTCCCGATCCGGCGATGGGAGCATGGATTGCCTGCCTTTTCGAACTTTGTGGAAATCGTTTATCCAAAGGGTGAAAAACACGGTTCCGGTCCCAAGACAATCTGGATGCGCACGCCACCTCTGCTGGATTTCGAGGACCCGTCGCCTGTCCAATCGCTCTGTCCACTGGCCGATTGTGGTAATGGAATCTCGTGGAATGCACCGCCGACCGATATGGGTTTCATGAACACGGACCTGAGCGTCCATATCCACCGCGAGCCGGTTTCGGAATGGCTTGCATCGGAATCGGTGTCACACTGGCATTCGAACGGGATCGGCATGTCGCAGTCTGTTCTGTACGATACCCAAGGCCCGGTCGGTACCGCGCTGCAAACACTGGTCTTGTTCCCGCCGCGTTGATTTCAGCGCATGAATTGCGCAGCTCAGCCGAAAACCGGCTCGGGGTAACCAACCCGCGCAAGATACAGCCCTTGGGGCGGGCAAACTGGCCCGCACGCCGCGCGGTCAGTGGCGTGCAGCGCGTCCCGCACATCTTCGGGCGTCCACGCGCCCGCACCGACGCGCTCCAGTGTTCCGACAAAGCTGCGGACCTGATTGTGCAAAAAGGATCGGGCCCGAACGTGGAAATGAACCTCGGGACCGGAAAAGCCATCGACCTGTTCAATGCGCAACTCATCCAGCGTTTTTACCGGGCTCGCAGCCTGACAGATTGATGATCGGAACGTCGTGAAATCATGCCGGCCGATCAACATGTTCGCACCGGCCTGCATTGCGCCGATGTCCAGAGGGCGATTGACCTGCCAGACTTGCCCCCTGTCATGGGTTGCCGGTGCACGGCGGATCAAGATGCGAAACAGATACTGCCGTTCCAGCGCCGAAAACCGCGCGTGCCAATCGTCATCGACCTGCGTTGCCTGAAGAATGGCAACCGGCAGCGGCTTTAGGTGATAATTCAACGCCTCCGACAGTCGAAACGGTTCCCAGTCCTTTGTCAGATCACAATGTGCGACTTGCCCCAAAGCATGCACACCCGCATCCGTTCGCCCTGCCGCCGCAATTGTGTGCGACCCTTGTTCGATATTGGACAGCGCATCTTCGATGGCGCCCTGCACAGTCGGCAAGTCCTTTTGCCGTTGCCATCCGGCGAACGGTTCCCCCTGGTATTCGACTTTCAATGCGTATCTTGGCATGAGGTGCTGGTATCGCGCAGCGCGCGTTCGGGCAAGACCGTGATGCGCCAAAAGCTCTGGCAACCTCGATTGCGGCTACCTATCTTGAGTGAAACGAAAAAAGCGGGGCGGCGGCTTGGTCATCTCATCATTGGCAGACAGTCTTGTGCGCAGGGTCGAATCCGTGGGCGACCGGGTGTCCGAGACTTTTTTTGAACCCGTCATTCGTCTGGGTGTCACTGGTCTGGCGCGGTCCGGCAAAACCGTGTTTATCACTTCGCTGGTTGCCAATCTGTTGGATCGCGGTCGTATCCCCGGCCTTGTGGCGCAACAAGAAGGGCGGATTGTCGCCGCGTATTTGCAGCCTCAACCAGACGACACCGTACCGCGCTTTGACTACGAGACACATCTTTCGGCTCTGACAGGCCCATCGCCGCATTGGCCTGAAAGCACGCGGGCCGTGTCAGAATTGCGCCTGTCGCTCAAGGTGCAACCCGGCGGTTTGCTGTCCAGTCTGCAGGGACCGCGCACGATCCATCTGGATATCGTGGACTATCCGGGCGAATGGTTGCTGGATCTGGCCCTGCTCGACAAATCCTACGAGGACTGGTCGCACGAAGTTCTTTCGCACATCAAATCACGCCCCGCGGCCCAGCAGTTTCTGGCCGAGGTTGCAAAAACCGATCCTGCGGACGGCCACGACGAAGCAATTGCTCAAGGATTGGCACACAGCTTTACCGATTACCTGCAATCAGCCCGCGATGCCGGTTTCTATGACTGTACGCCCGGACGGTTTCTGTTGCCGGGTGATCTGGCAGGTTCGCCGGTTTTAACCTTTGCGCCGCTACCTGTTTCCGGCCCATCACCGCGAAAGACACTACACCGTGAAATGGAGAGGCGGTACGAAGCATACAAATCTCAGGTGGTGAAGCCCTTTTTCCGGGATCATTTCGCGCGCATTGACCGGCAGGTTGTTCTGGTGGATGCGTTGGGCGCAATTCACAAGGGTCCGCAGGCGGTCGAAGACATGCGCCGCGCGATGGCCGATATTCTGTCTGCCTTTCGACCGGGCCGGAATGCGTGGCTAAGCCAGCTGTTGCTGGGTAAACGGGTTGAACGCATCCTTTTTGCGGCCACCAAGGCCGATCATCTGCATCACCTTCAACACCCCCGCCTGACAGCAATCATGCAAGCCCTGACGCGCGAGGCACGAGACCGGGCGCAATTCGCCGGGGCGGAAACAACAGCGCTGTCACTGGCTGCGCTGCGGGCAACGACAGAAGAGATGCGCCCGCACAATGGGACAGAATTGCCATGCGTGCGCGGAACGCTATTGGAATCTGGCAAGCAGGCGGCGTTTTATCCGGGCGACTTACCGGATGATCCCGCGCATCTGTTGGGGCCAGCGCGCGACGGGGCCGAAAGCTGGCTGGGTGAAGACTACGGTTTCATGTCCTTTGCGCCTGCTCCATTGACGCTGCAACCGGGCGACGGACCACCGCATATCCGGCTTGACCGGGCGCTCCAGTTCTTGATCGGAGACCGCCTGTGACTGTCCTTATCCGCCCCGCGCGCAGCACCGATGCCGGGTCTACCGGTACTATCCTTCATGGTTTCGCCCGCGAAAACGACTGGATGCCCGAATTGCATTCGACGGCGGAAACCATCGCCTTTTGCGGAAAAATGATCGATCGGGAATGGGTGACGGTGGCCGAAAACGAGAATGGAGTCATCGGCTTCCTTGCTTTGGATGGGCAGACAATCCATTCGCTTTACCTTGACAAATCGATCCGTGGGCAGGGGATTGGAAAGCAATTGCTGGCGCATGCGAAATCGAAACACGCAAAGCTGTCGCTTTTCGCGTTCCAGGCCAACAAGGGCGCACGGCGTTTTTATGAACGTAATGGATTTGTCGCTGTCGAACGCAGCGATGGGGCCAACAACGATGAAAAACTGCCGGACGTAAAATACGCCTGGCAGGTGGAGGGCACCTCTTATGGCTAAAGGCCCGGTTGTTATCGATCTGGACGACACCGAACCAGTGGCGGACGTCTCAACTGCGCCACCCGTGCCGGAAATTGCACCACCGCAAGGGCAGGCGATGCAGACCGCGGCGCGGCTTGCGGCGCGCAAACCTTCGGTCCTGTCCAAGTGGTTCTGGGGGTTGTTGCTGACTATTATCGGAGCCACCGTTTCAGTTGCGGCGTGGGATTTTGCCACGCGTCTTGTCGAACGTGCGCCTGTCCTCGGGTGGATTGTCACCGGCCTTTTCGGCGCGTTCGTGCTGGTCGCGGTGATCATCGCAATTCGCGAAATCGCTGCCATTGGCCGTCTGTCGCACGTTGATAGTCTACGCCGCGCCGCTGATTCCGCGTTGGCGGACGACGACCTGACGCAGGCCCGTGCTGTCACGAACCGATTGATCGCCTTTTACAATGGGCGCGACGAAACCCAATGGGGACGTGAACGTCTGACCGAACGCATGGCCGAGCAATTTGATGCGTCGGCGCTGCTGACATTGGCCGAGGACGAATTGCTTGCCCCGCTGGATGCTGCGGCCAGCCGCGAAGTCGAGGCAGCAGCGCGTCAGGTGGCGATGGTGACAGCGCTGGTTCCGTTGGCATTGGCGGATGTGGTGACGGCCTTTGCGGCCTCATTGCGAATGATCCGGCGGATCGCCGAAATATACGGTGGGCGTGCGGGCTTCCTTGGAAGTTGGCGGCTGACGCGCGCCGTTTTTGTTCATCTGGTTGCGACCGGGGCCGTGGCGGTGGGTGATGATCTGCTGGAACCTGTTTTGGGTGGTTCAATCCTTAGCAAGCTGTCCCGCCGTTTCGGCGAGGGCTTGGTCAACGGCGCACTCAGCGCCCGGGTTGGCGTGGCGGCGATGGAGGTCTGTCGCCCTCTGCCATTTTCCAAACGTCACAGACCGTCAACGCGCGGTATGGTAAAAAGGGCCCTGAGCGGGCTGTTCGCCAAGGGTTGATCTGACGCAAGGTTCTGGTTCGCCGTACCCGGCATTATCGGGAAACAAGGGAGCCAGCCATGACCGATCACGGCCACAGCCAGCAGGAAATCACAGCCCGGATTAACGCACCGCCGGGTCGTGGCGTGCTGCGGGATATCGTCTATGGCGGTATCGACGGCTCTGTCACGACGTTTGCAATTGTCGCAGGTGTCGCCGGCGCAGGCTTGTCCTCATTCGTTATCATCGCCCTTGGGTTGGCAAATGTTCTGGCTGATGGGTTTTCCATGGCAGCAGGCAATTATTCGGGCACCAAGGCAGAATTGGACAATATTCGCCGCATCCGCGCAATCGAGGAACGCCATATCGCGCTTTATCCTGACGGAGAGAAAGGCGAGGTGCGCGAAATTCTTTCCCAGAAAGGATTGTCCGGCAATGTGCTGGACCAAGCGACCGCTGCCATTACCGCCGACAGGGACAACTGGATCAACCTCATGATCGAGGGCGAATACGGGCTGGGCAGCGTTGACCCACACCCGATAAAGGCCGCAATGGCAACCTTTCTGGCGTTTCTTTTGGCCGGGTTGATCCCTCTGCTGCCCTTTCTTGTTGGGCTGGACGCGGCCTTTGCCGTATCCGCGTGGATGACGATGGGCATATTCTTTGCCATTGGTGCCCTAAAAAGCAGATGGTCATTGGCCCCTTGGTGGCGGTCGGGGCTGGAAACATTGGCAATCGGCGGGGCTGCTGCCGCAATCGCCTATCTGGTGGGTTCCCTTTTCCACCCCTGATTGAGCGTTCTTGTCGCAGGTTGCCTTTAACGTATGGCACGCCTGTCACCAGCGGATAATATTGGCGGCACTCTCGGATTGGTTGGGGGCTATGCTATTGCCAGCGAACAATAAGGTTCTTGTCTTAGGGGCATACGGATTCATTGGCGCATCTGTCATGCTGTCGCTTCGCGAAGCTGGATGCAAAGTCACGGGGTTGGTGCGCAATGCCTCGACCGCACGAAAGGTTCTGCCCGGATTTGATCTGGTACTTGGGGATTTGCGTCACTTCACCCGCAAGGACAACTGGCAAGGGTTAATTGATGGGTATGACTTTGTCGTAAACTGCGCCGGTGCGTTGCAGGATGGCGGCGAAGACGATCTTAATCTGGTCCACCACCGCGCGATTGCCGCGTTGGGACAGGCCTGCGCCGATCAGGGTATCGGCATCGTACAGATTTCCGCAACCGGGGCGGAACCAGATGCGAACACGGCATTCATGCAGACAAAGGCCGCTGGCGATGCGGCGCTTGCAAAAAGCGGTGCAGCCCTTTGGATATTGAAGCCCGGGCTGGTTATTGGTCAGACAGATTATGGCGGTACCGCGTTGCTAAGAATGCTGGCCGCTGTGCCGATGTTTCAACCATTGGCCTATCCAAACGCACCGGTTCAATGCGTTGGAATGAACGATCTGTGCAAAGCGGTTGGCTCGGCGATACGCGGTGCGTTGCCCCAAGGCACTTATGATCTGGTCGAGGACCGCCCGCATAAACTGTCAGACATCATCGCGTTGACGCGTGAATGGTTGGGGTTCCGGCCTGCCCGGTTTCGGATTTCACTACCAAACTGGATTGCCAGATTGGTGGCCAAAGGCGCAGATTCGCTAAGCCTTTTGGGCTGGCGGTCCCCGCTGCGAAGCACGGCCATGAAGATAATGGCCGAAGGGGTGCAAGGTGATCCTGAACCTTATCGCCTGGCAATGGGCAAAGGGGTAAAGCCCGTTGCCCAGACGTATTTTTTGTTACCATGCGCCCGCGAACACCGGCTGGCCGCGCGAATGGCGTTGCTGATGCCGTTGGCGGTGGCGACACTGAGCGTTTTCTGGGTGTTTTCCGGTGTTTTCGGGCTGGCCGGGCTTTCCCAAGCCTCCGCTGTTCTGACCGATGTGGGCTGGCCAACTATCATGGCGATGACAAGCGTCGTAATTTGGTCATTGGCTGATATCGCTCTCGGGCTTGCCGTGTTGTGGCGCCCATGGGCCAAGCGCGCTTGTCAGGCACAAATCGCCGTTTCGCTGTTCTATCTGGTGTTGGCCACCATGTTTGTACCCGCGCTCTGGTTGGACCCGATGGGCCCGTTGGTCAAGATCCTGCCCGCCATGTTCTTGTCTTTGGTGGTTCATCAGTTGTTGGAAAGCAGATGATCGACCCTGACCTGATCTTGCGTTTGTTGCACGTCGTCAGTGCATGCGTCTTGTTGGGTACGGGTGTGGGTATCGCCTTTTTCATGCTGATGGCCCATCGCAGTGGCGATCCCCGCACAATCGCGCATACCGCCGGGGTTGTCGTCCTTGCCGACCTAATCTTTACTGCCACCGCTGTCATCGCGCAGCCTGTCACCGGCGCTCTGCTCGCCTGGCGATTGGGGTGGAGCCTTTTCGAAGGCTGGATCATGCTCTCACTGCTTCTTTATGCCCTTGTCGGAACTTTCTGGCTCCCAGTGGTCTGGATACAAATCAAACTGCGCGATTATGCGGTAACGGCCGCCAAGTCTGGCCAGGCCATGCCCGATGCCTACTATCGGTTGTTCCGCATCTGGTTCGCCTGCGGCGTACCGGCCTTTCTGGCTGTTCTGGCGATCATTTGGCTGATGTTGGCGCGTCCGGACATCGCTTTTTGAACCGTCAATAAGCAGCCAGGAACCCAATACGGTTTTCCAGACTGTTACGCCGGGCATCAAAAGGTTAGTCTTTTAAAGACTCTAAAGGGGAGGAGTCAGTTGGAATTCTTACTTGGACTGCTTGGCCTTGTTGTTCTGGCAATACCGGTATTTGTCGTCGTTCTGCTTGTCGGCCATGTCCGCCTGCGCCGCAGGGTTGAACAACTGGAGCGGCAGATTACAGAACTTGGTGGCACAGCCGATACTATGGTTCAGGCCCCAACACTCAAAGACATGTCCACACCGGTTGAAACCGAGGTGACCGAAGAAAAACCAAAACCAGCACCGTGGCCCGCACCTCGACCACAAGCCGCGGCTGCATCGACGCCGGACGACATTGCGGCCCAATCCGCCAAAGAAACCTCTGCCGCAGTCGTTTTCCGCAAAGAGCTTATTTCCGGTCTGTTCGTCTGGATGCGTGAAAATTGGTTCTACGCAGTATCAGCGCTTTCGCTGGCTTTGGCGGGAATTTTCCTCGTTCAATACGGTGTTGAAAGTGGTTTGTTGTCGCCAACCGCCCGAGTTGCAGCTGCACTTATCTTTGGTGCGTTGCTGATTGCCGTTGGCGAAGTGGTGCGGCGACGCTTTGGCGATGACGAGGATTCGCCGACAGCCTACCTGCCTTCGGTCTTTTCGGGGGCTGGGCTTGTTTCGCTGTTCGGTGGAATTCTGGCGGCGCGTCAACTCTATGACCTGATAAGCCCCGAAACAGCTCTTGCCGGTATGATGCTGGTCGCGCTGGTCGGACTGGTCTTGGGGTGGTTTCACGGCCCGCTGTTGGCCGCTGTGGGATTGATTGGTGCGTTTGCCGCCCCGTTCGTGGTTGGCGGTTCGTCGGACAATCCTTCGTGGCTGTATGGATACTTTTTTGTCATTTCGGTTCTCGGGTTGGGCATCGACACGGTCCGGCGCTGGGCGTGGATTTCGGTGCTGACGCTGATTGGCGCCTATGCCGCTGCGTGGTTGCTGGTGCTGGGCTCACCTTTGACCGAACCGACACACCTTTGCTTTGCCGCAGCCCTGGCGGTGATCACGGTTTTAATACCGAACCGCAGGATATGGCCGGATCATACCGGGCCAATGATTTCCGATATATTTTTCCGCAAGACAGGCGATCCATGGCCAGACTTCCCAACGCGGCTTGCCTTTGCATCGGTTGCCGTCACTACCGCGATCCTGTCGCTGTTCTGGGCTGCTTCGACGGCAGAGTTCTGGTTGGGCGTGACCTTGCTTGGTGGTCTGATACTGGCCCTGATCCTGTGGGCCAAGGATGCACCGGCCCTTCAGGACATTACGATACTGCCTGCGGCCGGCCTGATCGGATTCGTGTTGTTGCATGGCCTTGACCACGGCCCAGCCCGAACGCTGTTTGACGCGACATACCTGGAAACGGCCGAGGCGGATTACCCATGGGTCGTAACACTGCTGGTAGCCTTTGGTGCGATGGTTTCGGTCTTATCCGCGTGGCGCTCTTTGGCAGAACGTTATGCGGTTGCCTGGGCTGCGGCTGCGGCACTGTTTGCGCCCTTGCTGGCTATCGCGGTCGAGGTCGGCTGGCAACCATCGAACGTGATTGGCGCGTATTATTGGGCCCTGCATGCGGTTGCCTTGGGCACGTTGATGGTCGCAATGGCCGAACGTTTTGCGCGCGTCGATGCCGAGGACAGAATGCGCACCTCGCTGGCAACACTGTCTGCCTTGTCCTGCCTGACGTTTGCCTGCGTCATAGTGCTCAGTTCCGCCGCTCTGACCGTCGCAATCGTGGCGGCAATCGTTGTTGCCGCCGCACTGGACCGCAAGTTCACCTTGCCCCCGATGAGCTGGTTCATCTGGACCGGCGTTGTAACGGTGGGTGTTCGTCTGGTTCTGGAACCCGGCATTTACTGGGCGGCGCAGGCCCCTGTGCCAGAAATGACGATCGTCTACAGCGCCTCGATCGTGGGTTTCGTGCTGGCTCATCATCTGCTGAAACCACTCAGCAGACCTGTGGCGGCCCTGATGCTGGAAAGCGCGGCTTGGGCAACCGGTGGCGTTCTGCTGTCCCTGTTGTTGCTGCGTTGGCTGGAAAGCTTTGGAGAGTTTGGCGCGACAGACAGCCATTGGGGTCTTGGCCTGTTGTCGGTTATCTGGCTGTCTCTGGCCTTTGCTCAGGTGCAGCGGCTTGAACTGGGCGGCAAATTGCAGGTTTTCCGCATCCTGTTGGGTATCGCCTTTGCCCTGCACGGCCTGTTGATGCTGGGCGAGGCGCTGACCGACGCAAATCCACTGTTACGGTCCAGCGCAGACCCTGTGCTTGGTCCGCCAGTATTCAATACACTGGCCATCGCGTATCTTTTCCCGGCGTTGGCCATTGGATTCTCGGCCTGGCGAATTTCATCCATGCCCAAACTGCTGCAACAAGCAAGCTATGCGGCGGCAGTGGCGCTTGGCGCACTCTGGTTGGGTCTGGCCATCAGGCACTTTTGGCAGGGTGCTGCCGGCATGTACCAGGGCAATGGCGTGACGCAGCCAGAGCTTTACACCTATACACTGACCCTTCTGGCGATTGGCGCGATCCTGTTTTATCAGTCGTTGGCCCGTCGTTCGGATGTCATGCGCAAGGCGGGGCTGCTGGTGATCGGGCTGGCAGTGGCCAAGGTTTTCCTGATCGACATTGCGGGTCTTGGCGGTCTGATCCGGGTATTCTCGCTGCTTGCGCTTGGGCTTGCGCTGGCCGGGTTGGCGTGGCTCAACCGTTGGGCACAGTTGCGCCATTCGCCGCAGGAACCGGAACCACTGGACCAATAGGCGCGGGCGTCCTATAAGCCCGAAATGTTTGACCGGCTGGCCATCATTATTCGAATTATAACCCCGGCGCTCTGATCACCTGAGACGCCGGGCCAAGGTGTTTGAGAATTCGCACCGAC